>JAQCKY010000437.1 GCA_027592155.1 Pseudomonadota bacterium | reverse complement strand
GAGGAGCCAAATCCTCCGTTAGATAACAGGCTCAATAGTCCCAAATGTTTTGATGACGGACACCCGCCCTCGACGGCGTCGTCGAAAAACTCGAAAAAGGCGCCCGCGTTGCCGACGTCGGCTGCGGTCACGGCCTCTCCACGATCTATATGGCGGAAGCTTTTCCCAACTCAGAGTTCATCGGCTTCGATCTGCATCAGGGGTCGATCGAGGCAGCACGGGAACATGCAAAAACCCACGGAGTCGAAAAGAATGTCCAATTTGAGGTCGCTCTTGCAAAAGAATTCGGCGGTGCGCCCTACGATATGGTTTGCGTCTTCGACTGCTTACACGATATGGGAGACCCGACAGGGGCGGCAGCGCACATAAAAAATAGTCTCAAGCCCGACGGCACCTGGATGATTGTCGAGCCATTCGCCGGTGATAGCCTGGAGGAGAACATGACCCCGATGAGCAGGGTCGCCTACAGCGCTTCGACGATGATCTGTGTACCGACGTCACTGTCGCAAGAGGTCGGCGCCGCCTTGGGCGCCCAGGCTGGAGAAGCGAAACTGCGCGAAATGGTTTTGGCCGGGGGATTCTCATCCGTCACCCGCGCTGCAGAGACCCCTTTTAACATGGTTCTGGAAGCACGCCCCTAAATGGATACTCAAGTCTTAATCGCCGGTGCCGGCCCTGTCGGGCTGACCCTCGCCATCGATCTCGCCCAACGCGGCATCCGCAGCATCCTTGTCGAACGCAACCCGAAACCCATGGGGCTGCCCAAGATGGAACGCTGCAACGCGCGAACCATGGAGATCTACCGTAAACTGGGTCTGGCCGACCGCATCCGCGCGGCAGGCTATCCGGCGGACGCGGCCATGGATGTCTTCATCGTCACCACCGTGGTGGACGAGCCAATCCTCCGCCATCCTTACCCCTCCGTAAACCAGGCCCGAGAGAGAATTGCCGCCTGCACGGATGGCTCTCAACCCTTGGAGCCGTATCAACTGATCTCCCAATACACGCTGGAGCCCCTGCTCCGCGACGTTGCGGATAATCTCGAACCCGCCGATATCCGCTTTGGCCGTGAACTGCTATCCGTCAGACAGGACGCGGACGGCGTCACGGCAACGGTAAAAACCGAAGCCGGAGAAGAAGACATATCGGCGGAATACCTGGTCGGATGCGACGGCGGATCCAGCACGGTCCGCAAACAGCTCGGCATCAAGCTGGAAGGTGACGGCAATCTTCTCAACCTCCGCCAAGCCTTGATCCGGTGCGACGAATTGTACGATCGTATTCCCATCGGCAAGGGCCGCCATTACCATGTCGCCGATGACAAACAGGGTTTCCTGATCACTCAGGACGACACCCGTCATTTCACGCTGCATTCAGTGGTCGAAAAAGACGAGGACATGGCCACCGAATTCGAGCGCATTGTCGCCATGCCGGTTGACTATGAAATTCTCTATGTCGGGGAATGGACCCAGCATCTCTTGCTCGCCGAACGGTACCGCGACGGACGCGCCTTCATCGCCGGCGACGCCTGTCATCTTGTCCCGCCCACCGGTGGACTCGGCATGAACACCGGCGTTGGCGATGCCATCAATCTTGGCTGGAAGCTGGCGGCCACGCTTAAAGGCTTCGGCGGCGACGGGCTCTTGGACAGCTACGAAACCGAGCGCCGGGCGATCGGCGCCATTAATGTCGGCGTCGCCCGCCGCGCCTCCGAGGGCCGCCAGCGCTGGCGTAATTGCTATCGGCTGGAAATCGCGGATAAGACTCCCGAGGGCGCCGCTGCCCGCGAGCACCTCGCCGAGGTCGCCGATGACGAACAGCGCAAAACCAACCAGATCCTCGGTGCCGAGCTAGGGTACATCTATCGTGATTCTCCGGTGGTCGCGCGCGAGCCTGGCGACGGCCCCGACTCACCCCCGGAACGCTACGTTCCGACCGCCGCGCCGGGTGCCCGACTGCCCAGCACTTGGCTGGCTGACGGCTCCGCGGTCCAGGACGCAGCGGGTCCGTGGTACACGGTGTTGCGGATCGGTGACGACGCCCCGGACGGTACCGCACTGCTGGACGCGCTTCGCACCCTCGGCGCCCCCGCCGAAAGCGTCGTGCAACCCGACATCGCGGCGCGGAAGGTTTACGGCGCATCGCTTTTGCTGCTGCGTCCCGATCTCCATGTGGTATGGCGCGGCACTGTCAACCCCGACGATCCAATCTCACTGGCGGCTCTTGCCACAGGCAATGGCTGACAGGAAAAAAACCCGCCGTCGCGAGGCGGGGTTTTTAAAATGAATTTTAGGCGGCTACTTCTTTTTCTTTGTAGCCGCCAAAACAATCCGTTTCAGTTCGGCCGCAACTTCCGGTTTAACAGTCCGATAGGTTGTCATGATCTCTTCGAGTTCAGGGAGCGTGGCCCATTTCAGGGAGAGCCCCAATTTCCGCATGCGCGGCAATATGATATCGGGATCCCGCGCGGTCTTTTGATGAGCGGCCCGCAAGACATCGACAATTTCCTTCGGCGTTTTGGGCGGCGCGAAGCTGCTGAACGGCGTTCGTACGACGACATTGAGCATCCACTTATAGGTTTCCCACAGCGGCCCTGACGGATCCTTTCCATGAACCTCCCGGTACACCTGAGGGAAGCTTTTAAGATTAGGATAAACCGAACTTTTCTGCTCCGGCTGGCCGTTCGGCAGGATAACCGGGTGATACCAGACCGGAACCGCGATCCCCTTATTGATCACCGGTCCTTCATAAAGCCCCCGGTAACCAGGCAAACCCGTGGTCAGGAATTGAACCTCATTGTTCATCAGGGCCACTTTTTGCTTACCCTGTCCGGTATAGCCGAGCACGTAGCGGTATTTCCCGGAGGCGCCAAGCAGGTCCAGTGAAATCCGGCTCATCATACTGAGCACGTCATCGGCGCGCGATCCGGACACGGCATATCGGTTTTTCACGCTGAGGACGTCCTTACCGCTCTTAATACCCGGCGCAACGTCGGTTCGCATGAGGCTGGCGACATAGTCACCGCCCGCCCCCAGCAAATGCCCGTCTTCCGGTTTGAACCGAACCTCTGTCTGCCCAATGACATGGCCGACCGGCCGCCAAGGCCCCCAAATCAAGGTTAGGCCGTCGGGTTTGGCTTTGGTGAAGACAAAATTATAGGCCTTCATACCGCCCGCGCCTGGGATATTCTTCACGATTATGTCGGGCTGGCCGGGGATGTTTTTTGCCCAGATTTTGGAAAATGTGCGGGCCTGGAGATCCATCCCGCCACCGGGCGAAGAGCCGACGATGACCGTAATGGTTTTCCCGGCGAAATTCTGGGCCTGCGTGGGTTGACCGGCAACAAGGGTCAATGCCGCGGC
>JAQCKY010000436.1 GCA_027592155.1 Pseudomonadota bacterium | reverse complement strand
CTCCCTCTAGAATGAAAATCTCTTTCGGGCCGGGCGCCTTTTCAAAAAGCGAGTGGGCTTCTTCGACCGGGTGGAGCGCGTTATCCCCGCCATGGGCGACCAGGAGCGGGATACCGGCCAACCGCGACAAGTCGGACTCCACCTCGAACCCGAAAAGTGAGTCGACAAAACTAAACCGCGCCTGCAGTCCGTAGCCCGGTGTATTCATCAGAACGGTTTCTACATATTCGCGACTGATGGGATCGAGGGCATAGATGGCGAAAGGGTCCACCGGCTTGTCTTCGCCGGTAACGGATCGGTGACGCCGCTCCCGCGCGACCCAGGCAGAAAAATCATTCCAACCGGCCTGGCTGCGGACCGCGCGCTGGAAACGCTCGCCGTTGTAAAAGCCGTTCATGCAGAGCAATGCATCGGCGTCTCCGGTCAGCTTGGCGGCGGCAATGACGAGCGCCGCGCCCATTCCCCATCCCCCCAAAACGACTTTGCGGGCTTCGTTCTCCGCCGATGCTTTAAAAAAGGACAGGGCATTCGCGACATCGCGTACCTGTTCTTCCATCAGGACGACGTCTTTTGGCCCCTCGCTCTTACCAAAACCGCGATAATCAAAGGTGCAACAGGGGTAACCCCGAGACGTGAACGCCCGTGCGAAGCGGGCCGGATGAATATGCATCATGCCGGTATAGCCCGAACATATGAGAACGAGAGGCGTATCGCTTCGCGCCTGCTCCGGCTCAGGGTGGAAGAAAGATGCGTCAAGCGCCAAACCATCTGAGTACAGAGTTGTTTTTTCTTCCTGCATTTTTGGCCCATCCTGATGAATTGCATGTTCTTTTGGCCGACTCGTACAATCTATGGTACGCAGGTGACGCCTAGATGGCTAACTCCCCATTTTTGGTAAAAAAATGTTCACGCGTGATCGCACAATCAGGGGCACATGTTTGGCCGCTTGAGTAACCGCGCGACAACGCTCAGCTGGGAGACCGTTACCGATGAAACTTAAAGTCGCTGCGGCGCAACTTAATACCGTGGTTGGCGGCATGGACGCCAGGCTTGACCAGCATTGCGCAATGATCAAACAGGCCCGCGAGGCGGGCGTGGGCGTTTTACTCTTCCCCGAACTCTCACTCAGCGGGTACAACACGCGGGCGAGAACCCTTGATTTGGCATTGCGACGAGACGACCCAAGAATCACCGAAATCGCGCGCGCGAGCGAGGGGATGGTTACCGTCTTCGGATTTGTCGAGGAGGGATTTGCCGCCCAGTTTTATAATTCGGTTGTTGCGGTGAGAGACGGCAAAGTCATTTACATCTACCGAAAAATTAATCTGGCGACCTATGGGGCGCTTGAAGAAGGTAAACATTTTGCCACGGGCCGCTACGTTGAGACATTCGATCTAGGCGAACCATGGAGGGTTAGTGTCCTGATCTGTTCCGATCTTTGGAATCCGGCACTCGTCAATCTGGTTGCGCTGCATGGCACGACGCTCCTCCTCGCGCCCATAAGTTCCGCAATTGAGGCGGTCGGGGGAGAATTTGATAATCCCGGCGGTTGGGGAACCTGTCTTAGCTTCTACAGTATGATTTATGGCTTCCCGGTCGTCATGGCCAACCGTATTGGGAAAGAGGGTGATCTCACTTTTTGGGGCGGTTCCCGCATTTTGGATCCCTTCGGCAAGGTGATCAGCGAGGCAACGCAAACCGACGACCATATCGTCCTCGCGGAATTGGACTACGAGGAAATAAGGCGGGCGCGGTACTACTTGCCGACGGTCCGCGATTCGAATTTGGGCCTCGTCTACGCGAAAGTGAAAGGCTGTACCAGATTATCGGCGTGCCGGAGGCCGTAAGGGAGACACCCTAACAATCCAAAACCGCCGCCGCCTATATTGGGTTCATTGGCGCTGACTTGAAGGCAGAACTGATGGAATTCCCGAGGTCAGCGCTGTGTCAAAAGGAGACCTTCGGCGGAATAAGCCGTTATGTCTGCATTCGAGCGCAGAGCTGACCCTAGCTTCTACGGTTTGGAAGTTCCGCTTCCGGCCGGCAGCAAACTTCAAGCTGACGAACCGAGCGGTATCTTACTCCCAAAACAACCCACAAAATGCGCGATTCTGACCGGCAGATAACGATTGAGGACGATGTGCGGAAATTGTCTACTCACCTGAATTGGCAAAGTAACTCAAACCGGAGAAGAAGCCGATGCGGCCACTACAGTATGGCGTCACATGTTATGAGCGGGAACTTATTCAACCCGGTTACGTCTTGTTCGCGCCCGCCGGGGGGAGCGAGGTTTTCCTCATCGGCGAACGCGGCGATGTCGCCCATCAATGGCGTCTCCCCGGAAAACTCGGCAATTACGGGCAGCTCCTCGAAAACGGCAATCTGTTGGTCACGACAAAGGCGGGCGGCGGCCCGAAACTGGCGGCGGGCGGCGGCCGAATACTGGAACTGGACCCGCACGGGGAGATCGTCTGGGAACATACGGATCTTTTTCAGCATCACGATCTCAATCCGACACCCAATGGCAACGTCCTCTATTTAGCGTGGGAGCTGGTAACGTCCGCGGAAACGCGGGTGAAAGGCGGCATCCCCGGCAGCGATCACCGGGATGGCGGCGTTTATGAGGACCTTCTGCGGGAAGTCGACCGCGACGGAAAGATTGTCTGGGAGTGGAAGCTCAAAGATCACTTCCCCTATGACAAATATCCGCTGCGGGCGACGACCAACCGTCATGAATTCGCCCATGGAAACGCCTGTCATGTTCAAGCGGACGGCAATGTTCTTGTCAGTTTTCGGCAAATCGATTTGGCGATCCTGGTGAACCGGCAGACAGGCGAAATCGATTGGGAAATGCAGGATCGCGGTTGGGGCGGCCAGCATGATTGTCAACGACTGGACAACGGCAATATCATTTTGTTCGCCAATGGATCCGAACAGCCCTCCCCGGAGCATTCCCGGATTCTGGAAATCGATCCGGCGTCCAAAGAAGTTGTCTGGCAATACAAAGGCAAGCCCGCAATCACGTTCTTTTCGCCGCGCGTCAGCGGCGTGCACCGAATGCCCAACGGCAATACCGTTATCTGTGAGGGCATGCACGGCCGGATATTTGAGGTTACCCAAGCCGGCGACATTGTCTGGGAATATATTTCGCCATTCTACAATGCCGTTCCAATGATTGGCACGACCAATCAAATGTTCCGCGCCCGCAAGTACACGAAAGGCGACCCAAGGCTAAACCGTCTGCTTGAAAATTAACGGTGTCACCCTCGACGACGGCATGCCCGCGCCGCAGACTTAGGCGCGGCGTCCCGATCGTTGAGATCCATTACGTCCGGAATTGGCGGGCACCAAGTTCTGCCGACGCGCTGATCA
>JAQCKY010000435.1 GCA_027592155.1 Pseudomonadota bacterium | reverse complement strand
TCGACAACCAACTACCCGGAAACAAATACAGCGCACCGCAAGCCTGGCGTACCGCCGTGCCCGAGGAACTCCACTCGACGGCCTTTGTCGAGGACAAGACCCTCGAATATCTCGAAACACATGCAAAAAGTGGCACCGATGAGCCGTTCTTCATCCAGACGTCATTCCCCGACCCCCATCATCCCTTTACGCCGCCCGGGCGCTATTGGGACATGTATGACCCGGCGGACTGCCTGCCGTCCGAGTCCCTGGGTGCCAAGCATGTCGATCCAACGCCGATGGCCGAGCGGTTGCACAAGGAATACGCCGACGGCAAGCGGGAATCCCGTGTCGCGTCCTACGCCGTCAATGAGAACGAGGCACGGGAGAGCATCGCGCTGACCTATGGCATGATCTCCATGGTCGATAGCGCCGTCGGGCGCATTCTCGCCAAGCTCAAGGAACTGGGCATGGACAAAAATACCGTGGTCATGTTCACGTCCGACCATGGCGATCTGATGAGCGATCACGGCTTGATGTTGAAGCATTGTTTCCACCATGAAGGCCTGATCAAAGTGCCTTTCATCTGGTCCGACCCGGACGCGCCGGACGGCGAAGCCGGCACCCGCACGGAACTATTGGGCGGGACGATCGATATTGGGGCAACCGTCCTGGGCCGAGCCGGCCTGCGCCCCTATCACGGCATGCAAGGCTTTGACGTGGTGTCTGCCGAGCGCAAGGGTACGCCGCCGCCCCGCCTCGGCATGATGATCGAGGAGGACGAAATACCCCTGAACGCCAACAGCGGCGTGTTCACGCGAACCCGTACCTTTGTGACGGGCCGCTGGCGCCTCACCTATTGGATGGAAGAACAGTTTGGCGAACTCTATGACCGGGACAATGACCCGCTGGAGTTGGTCAATTTGTGGAACGATCCTTCCGCAAAAGCGGACAAGGCGTTGCTGCTGGAAATGATGATGCGCGAACGCATCGCCCTCGACGACATGGCACCCAAGGCGGTACTCGGCGCCTAAACTAACCCTTTGTCGGCCAGCCGATGTCCCGGATGAAGTTGAAGACGACGCCTGGAAGCTTATTGTCGGCGGGAGCAAGCATATCGAAACGGAATTTGACCAGAGCAGACCCGGCCTTGAAGACGAACATCTCCGCTCGGACTTGCCGTTTGTTCTGACCGAGAGGAATGTTGTAGGCGGAGCGATAACCCCGCCGGTCTCTGCCTTGATGCGAGAATGAAACTTCCTCACGCAATAAATTCGTCGCGGCCTTGTTGCGTAAGGTAATGGCCTTGTCGGATCGCTCAAAAAAACCGCGAAGCTCCGTGTCGGTGGCGATGGTGACAAAAACGGTTGCGCGAATACGGCCTGTTTCCAACCGGTGTTCATAGCGCACCGCGACATCGGTTCTTTCGCGGTCGATGATGGCGTGAGTGAGACGCCGAAATTTCGCCACATCCAGCGCGAACCGCGCGTCGGTGAGCCGGTGACGCAGCGTGTCATCCGCGCCGAGTTGCCACGTCTTTTTGTTCAGCGCCGTCTCTTCGATAATTTCAGAAAGCTGCTTTCGAATCGCTACGGTCAGATCATGCTTCTCACCAAACTCGGCCACCGCGATCGGCAGCGCCTCTCTGGAATAGGCATGGGCCAGCTCCAACCGCTTCATCAACCGGCTGGTCCGCGCGAGCCGGACCAGGGTGATCGCACGCTGTCGCCCTCTAGGGTTGAGCGCCAGCGCCAGCCGAAAGGCTTCATCCGCATCGATAATACGGCGACTCTTTTCGAAGTTATTGCCGAGCAGCATCTGGCGGGCCCACTCTTTTTCGTCCAGCCCGGACTCTTGCGCGGACACCGGCAGGGCCAGAAAAACCAGCAGAACTAACGATAGAGCGATCCGAAAAACCATGGCGAATTTCATCCTAAAGGCCGTACCACCAGGGGGCGAACAGGCTGAAGGTGATCCATAAGACAATCACCAGGGGAATGCCGGCCTTGGCAAAATCGGCGAAGGTATAGTGGCCGGGGCCCATCACCAGAAGCGATGTCTGATAGCCGATCGGTGTTGCGACCGCGCAATTGGCGGCAAAGACGACGGCGACCGCGAAGGCTTCGACCGGCATGCCGAGCTCTCGGGCGAGACCGACCGCGATGGGGGTAAAGAGAACGGCCGCAGCCTTGGCGCTGATGATGTTGGAGAGGATTGCAATCAATAGGAAGAACGCGGACAAAATTACCGCTGGACTGGCCTCCTGCAAGGCGGCGACAAGGTTGCCCGCCAAGAAGGCCGCTCCGCCGGTTACCTGCATGGCGACACCCATCGCCAGGGCAGCGGGGATCATGGTTACGATTTTTGAATCCAGCGAGCGGGAGGCCAGCCGTATACTCAACACGCCGGTCGCCACCATCGCTATCGCGCCGGTCAAGGAGGCCGTCACCACCGGCACGATGCCGGTCGCGGCGCAGACAATAACACCCAAAAAGATCAGGACCGCCGTGCGCGCATGATCGAGAGCCGGTAACTCCCGCGCCGAGCGGGACAGCAGCACAACGTCATGACTGCGCCGGAGTTCGTCGATGTCATCCGGCTGACCTTGGACCAGCAGGACATCGCCCTCCTCCAGGCGAACCTCAGTGACGGCACCATGCACCGTTCGACGGCGGCGTTGTATGCCGATCACCACGCAATGGGATTTATGGCGAAAACCGATCTGGCGCAGGGTATAGCCGGCAAGGCGCGACGCCGGTGCCACCATCACTTCCGCCAGCACTCGGTCGCCGAACTTCCAGCGGCCTTCCTCTTCCTCCCGGCCGTCGTGCAGGTCGGGAATAAGAAGTCCCGGGTCGTGCCCCATGGCATCGGCCAATGCCGCCCGCGTTGCAGCGACAACAAGCACATCGCCGGCCTGGATCGTGCAATTGACAAAGGGAGGCTGGATCGACAGCTCATCCCGCTGGATCATCCGAAGCACCAGGTCAGGATAGGCACCAAACTCACCGTTTGCCGACGCGAGTCCGACCAAGGCGGAATTTTCGGACACCGTGATCTGAGCGATGAAGGGGCCGGATTTTTCGTCGATTAACTCAGACGTGAAGGATGCCCGGTCCTTGAGGAGATGCGGCACAACGAGCGTGACACAGATCAAACCCGCCGCCGCCAGGACCAACCCGGGAATTGTGAACTGGAAAAAAGAGAACGGCTGCTCTCCCAGTTCAACGAGGGCGCCAGAGACCAATAGGTTGGTGCCTGAGCCAATGAGCGTCGTCATGCCGCCGATCACGGCGGCGAAGCTCAACGGCATCATCACCTTGCTTACCGACACCGAAAATCGATTGGCGATGACCTCCATTATCGGGATGAACAAAACCACCACGGGGATGTTATTCA
>JAQCKY010000434.1 GCA_027592155.1 Pseudomonadota bacterium | reverse complement strand
CATTCCGCGAGATCACCGGATATGTAAGACGAGCCATTGTCACTGAGCAGCCTGGGCTTGTGGATGGATCAAACTGAAGCCAATTCAAATCCAGGGAGGTAACAATGACGCGCATATCCATTCTGACCCTAGAAGAAATGAACGATGAGCAACGGGCGGTGATCGAGGCGTCGGTGGCGTCGGGCCAGCCGCACGGCGGGCCGTTTTGGGCTTATATCCGGAACCCCAAGCTCATGCAGGTCGTCCAAGAATCCAACAAATGTTTGGCCGACAGTTCGCTCACACCCCGTGAATCGCTGATCACCATCCTGACCGTGGCGCGCCATTGGGGCGCCAAGTACCCCTGGGCGGTGCAGGTTCGTAATGCCGCCAAGGTCGGGCTCGAGGCCGGCGTCGTCGACGCCATCAATTCGCGCAGTGCCCTGCCGACCGACGACCGGCGCGAAACCCTGGCGCACGACATTGCCAAGGAATTGTTGGCCGATCACGGTTTGAGCGACGCCAGTTACGCCGCCGCCGAAGCCGCTTTTTCGACCGACGAACTTGTCGCCCTGATCGCCCGGATCGGCTCGTTTTCGATGACCTGCTGCACCGCAAACGCCTTCGACATCACGCCACCCGAGGATGCTCCGGCGCGCCTTGCCGATTAGCGCCGCACCCGTTCAGGAGGGATCATGAAACGTATAATTCTCGGCCTTACGGCTGTCTTCTTATGGCCGCTGACCGCGTCGCCGGTGGCGGCGCAAAGCGATCTTGCCGATAAGATCGGCGCGGCGATGAAGGAAAGCTATCGCAGCGACGCAAACCGGGCCCGCGACCGCAACCGCGCCCCGGTCCAGGCCATGCAATTCTGCCGCCTTCGCGACGACATGAAGGTGATCGAGTTTGCCCCCGGCGGCGGCTGGTACACTGAACTGTTGGGCCCGGTCCTTAAAGACCGTGGTGAATTGCATATCGCCCACACGCCCGAGCGCCTGGCCCGGCTGGATGACCGGCTGGCGCTGGGGCCCCTCAGTAAAGTCCGCAAACTGCCGATCCCGGTGACGCGGGACCCGGTGCGGCGCAAGATGCTGTTTCCCCGCCTGGATTTCGGGGCGACCGGCGCCGATCTTTTGCTCAACATCCGCGAATATCACAATCTCGCACCGGAAAGCACCATGGTCTTTAACCGGGCCGTCCTCACCGCGCTCAAACCCGGCGGGTTCTATTGCATCATCGATCATACCCGGCGCCACATGGTCGCGGATGAGCGTGAAAACCGGCGGCGGATGGATCCGGTTTTGGTGATCAAACAGGTGCAGGCGGCGGGGTTCCGCTTCGTCGATTACAGCGATCTCTTTTACCGCGCCGACGACGAGCTGCGCTATGAGGTCGGCCGCATGACGGTGCGCGGCAATACCGACCGCTTTACCCTGCTGTTCCAAAAGCCGGAAAATTAATCCGAACTAGTCCCGAGACTTGACCTCGACCCCGGCCCGGCGTTCGACGCATTTGACGATGGTCGTGAAGTCGGCCTCGGGGCCGTTCTCGGAACAGGTTGCCCGCCACAACAGCTCAACCGCGCTGGCCAATTCGGTCGGCACCTCCAGCGCGCTCGCCGTCTTGAGATAGAGCGCCACATCTTTGTGCATCAAGCCGTTGGCGAAGCCGACATCGAAGGTCCGAGGCAGTATCGCCGTGGCGAACTTTCCGTCGGTCGCCGTGTTCCGGCCGCTGCCCGCATTGATCACGTCGAGCATGACCGAAGGGTCGAGACCGGCTTTCACCCCCATCACCATGGCCTCTGAGCTGATCGCGAGGGCCGCCGCCGACAGCATATTGTTGGCGAGCTTCATGGTCTGGCCGAGGCCGGGCTTGGTGCCGACGTGAAAGACAGTGCCGATCGGATTCAGAAGGTCGCGGACTTCGGCAAAGTCTTCATCGGGGCAGGATACCATCACCGCGAGGCTGCCCTTGCGGGCCCCGGCAACACCGCCGCTGACCGGAGAATCGACGAAACTCAATCCCTTCGCCGCGAGCCCGGCCGCCACCTCTCCGGCCATTTGCGGCCCGATGGTGGACAGATCGACTACGGTTTTGACCTTGTCGCCAAAGATAATCCCGTTTTGACCGAGCACGACATCCTTGACGATCTCGGGCCTCGGCAGGCTCAAAATGATCGTCTCCGCCGCCTGGGCAACTTCCCCCGGTGAGGCGGCTTTCGCGGCACCTTTTGCGGTCAAGGGCGCGACCGCCTCGTCGCGGATGTCGTACACTACGAGGCTGTGACCGGCCTCCAAGAGGTGGCCGGACATGTGTTCACCCATATTGCCGAGGCCGATAAATCCAATCGGATCATTCATTGTTTCGCCGCCCCAAACCAATTTTCCATGCCCGCGAATACCGCACCGCAAAATATTCGTGCGTCGTTATTGGCATTCCCAATGGGATAGCTGAACATGGCAAAGAGGCCATGTCGACGCTGAAAATCGGGGGACATTATGATGAAATTTGGCTTCACCGGTTATCACACAGCGGAGCATCATTGGAACCCGGTCGGCATGGCCCTAGTTAATGATAGATTGGCCTAAGAATAGATTGGCGGCGGGAGAACACGCGGTGTCCGATTTTTCTTCGGTGGATTATGACTATGTTATTCTGGGCGGCGGGTCGGCCGGCTGCGTTCTTGCCAACCGGCTATCCGCGTCGCCGCGCAACCGGGTTCTGCTGGTTGAAGCTGGACGCGATTTCGCGCCCGGAAGCGAACCTGCGGATATCCTCGATTCCTATCCAATGGCGGCGGCGTTCAATCCCGCCTATCACTGGCAGGAGTTGCGGGTCCGCCGATCTCATCACCGCAGCAACACCGAGCCCAGGGCCGAACCGGTTTTCATGGAACAGGCGCGGGTCGTTGGCGGCGGATCATCGATCAACGCCCAACTCGCCAACCGGGGGTCGCCCGAAGACTATGACGAGTGGGCCTCGCTGGGCGCCAAGGGATGGTCTTGGTCAGAAGTGCTCCCCTATTTCCGCAAACTTGAATGGGACCAGGACGTCGACGACGCCTATCACGGAAATGACGGCCCGATCGGGATCCGACGCGTGCCGGAACCGGAATGGACGGAATTCTCCCGCGCCGTCGCCAGGGCGCTGACCGCATCGGGCCTCGAACAACTCGACGATCAAAACGGGAAATATCAAGATGGATGGTTCCCGGCCACGATCTCTAACCAAGACGAGCATCGGGTTTCCGCCGCGATGGGATATCTGAGCGCCGATGTGCGGCGGCGTGCGAACCTCACCATCATGTCGGAGACCCTGGTCGAGACGGTAACCTTTGACGGTGCGCGGGCGTCGGGTGCCCGGGTCAAGCGGCGTGGCCACTCGGAGACCGTCAGC
>JAQCKY010000433.1 GCA_027592155.1 Pseudomonadota bacterium | reverse complement strand
TATCCAAATAATGCTCGATACTGCATCAACACTCCCCATTAACGCTCCCGACAGCCCGCTCGATATAGCCGTCGTGGGAACCGGCATTGCCGGCATGTCTGCGGCTTGGCTCCTCTCAAAGCGGCATCGTGTCACCGTTTACGAAAAGCAGAACAGGCTCGGCGGCCACAGCAACACGGTGGACGTTGAAGGCTCCAACGGGCCGATCCCCGTCGACACTGGTTTTATCGTTTATAACGAGACCAACTATCCCAACTTGGTCGCTCTCTTCGATCATCTGAATGTCCCGACAAGGCCAAGCCAGATGTCCTTTTCGGCTTCCATCGGAAATGGCCGTATTGAATATGCTGGGACGAACCTCATGACCCTGTTTGCCCAGAAACGCAACATTGTCAGTCCCCGGCATTGGCAGATGCTCAAAGACATCATCCGGTTTTACCGGGCGGCGCCTTCTGTCATGAAACGAGACGATATTGAAGATATCTCCCTCGGTGATCTCCTGCTCGAAGGGGGTTACTCAGAAACCTTTGCTTATGACCACCTGTTGCCCATGGGCGCGGCAATTTGGTCGACCGAGGTCGAACAGTTTCGGCATTATTCCGCAGCGGCGTTTATCCGGTTCTTTGAGAGTCATGGACTTCTAAAGCTCCACGCGCGCCCGAAATGGCGGACCGTGGATGGCGGCAGCCGTGAATATATAAAGAAATTGACGGCGGATTACGCCGACCGCATCCAACTCAGCCGCGGTGCGAAAAAGATTTCGCGATTTACCGACCACGTCATTGTCGAGGATGACCAGGGGGACCAGCACCGTCACGATCATGTTGTTATTGCCACCCACGCCGACGAGGCCTATCGGCTGCTGCAAGACCCCAGCGTCGACGAGGCGTCGGTATTCAGTAATTTCCGGTATCAGACCAATCTGGCGGTTCTCCATCGCGATCCCAGTTTAATGCCCCGGCGAAAAGCCGTCTGGTCCAGTTGGAACTACCTTCGCGGCACCGGCGCGAACATGAACGAGGTTTGCGTCACCTATTGGATGAACAAGCTTCAAGGCATCGAAAGAGACGTACCAGCCTTTGTCACCCTCAATCCCTATCAGCCCTTGAACGACAAACTGGTCTGGCGAACCATCGATTATGAACATCCCATATTCGATATGGAGTCGATGCGGGCCCAGCGGAAATTATGGCCGTTACAGGGACGCAACCGCACCTGGTTCTGTGGCAGTTATTTCGGCTCGGGCTTTCATGAAGATGCTTTGCAGTCGGGTCTCGCTGTCGCCGAAGCCCTGGGCGGGGTCAAGCGGCCCTGGTCAGTCGCCGGAGAATCCGACAGAATATTCATTCCGGCATCATCAGGGCCTTTGCTGGATCAGGGTACGGATACAACAGCGGAAATGGCAGCGTGAACGAATTCACCTCCTGTATTTATCGCGGCAATGTGCGCCATTCCAGGCTGCGCCCAAAACGGCATCAGCTTTCTTATAGTGTCTTCTCCTTCCTCATCGATTTAGATGAACTCCCTCAGCTGGCAAAGAGATTGCGTCTGTTTTCTCATAACCGGTTCAATATTTTTAGTTTTAGAGACAGCGATTACGGACCAACAGACGGCTCTCCGCTGCGGCCCTGGATCGACGCGCAATTGGCCGCTGCTGGTATAGACAACAGTGACGGATCGGTTCGCCTACTGTGTTATCCCCGGGTGCTCGGATACGCGTTTAATCCGCTCAGCGTCTATTACTGCTACTGTTCCGACGGCATCCTCACGGCGATCCTATACGAGGTTCGAAACACCTTCAGTGAACGCCACTGCTATTTGTTGCCGGTAGAATCCGATCATACCGGCGTCGTTCGCCAAACCTGCCCAAAGGAATTTTACGTCTCGCCATTTATCGGCATGGACATGACGTATGATTTTCGGATTACGCCCCCCTCGGATCAAGTTGGGGTCGGCATTCGAGAAACCGATGGCGACGGCGTACTTTTGACCGCATCCTTCTCTGGTTTGAAGGAGCCGCTGAACAACCGAACACTTTTCCACCTGTTTGCCGCCTTCCCCCTGGTAACTTTCAAGATCATGGCGGGCATTCATTGGGAAGCCCTCAAACTGTGGCTCAAGAAAGTACCGCTTGTAGCAAAGCCGGCGCCACCGGAGCATCTCGTCAGCCTACCCCCCCACCCAAAAACCTCTTCAGAATAATTCGATGAACACCAGCCAAACATCCGAACCCGCCCTGCATGACTCCTTCCCCAGACGCACACCCGCCATCCCGGGAAAGCCCGCGGTTTGGGAGCGCGGCTTGTGCGCCCTGCTGCGTTTTGCGCGGATCGGAAATCTGACGGTTGAAATGCGCGACGGACAGTTGCGCAAATTTCAAGGGCCGGACCGGGGCAGAGAGGCGGTACTGCAATTTCATCATCCCCGGGCAGCCCGGCAAATTCTCCTGCGCGGTAGTCTGGGACTCGCCGAATCCTATATGGATGGAGACTGGGACACACCGGACCTCACGGCACTGCTGGAATATGCTGCGCTAAACCGTGACGACCCGCGCCACCGGCTCCCCGGATTGGCGCCGGCCCGCATCACCGGCCGCCCGCAACATCGCAAAAGGGCCAATACCCGAAGCGGCAGCCGCAAAAATATTGCCTATCATTATGATCTCGGGAACGCCTTCTACGCCCACTGGCTCGACCCTTCGATGACCTACTCCTCCGCGGTTTACGAACCTGCGCACTTATCCTTTGAAGACCATGATTCATCACACCGCGCGTATATGGCAAATTTTCTTGATCTATCGAGCGAACATCACCTGCTGGAAATCGGCTGCGGCTGGGGCGGTTTCGCTGAATTCGCCGCGCGGCAATTCGGATGCCGCATCACCGCAGTAACAATCTCAAAAGCTCAGTTTGATTATGCACGCGCCCGCATCGATGCCGCGGGCCTCGCCGATAAGGTGGACGTTCAACTTCGTGACTACCGTGACATTGAAGGACAGTTCGATCGAGTTGCATCGATAGAGATGATCGAAGCCGTCGGCGAAGAGAACTGGGCAGTCTATTTTGAAAAGATCAAAGACCTTCTAGCCCCTGACGGTATCGCCGCAATCCAAGCGATTACCATCGATAATCAAAAATTCCACAGCTATCGTCGCGGCATAGATTTTATTCAAAAATATATATTCCCGGGCGGGATGCTGCCCTCGCCGGAGCTTCTGAACCTGCACACCCAAGACGCTGGATTAACGATCAGTAAGACCGACTTTTATGGAAAATCCTACGCCCAAACCCTCCTCGGATGGGAACTGCGGTTTAGCAAAGCCTGGCCGGAGATAAAGGCAATGGGCTTCGACGAACGATTCCGGCGTATGTGGAAATTCTATCTCGC
>JAQCKY010000432.1 GCA_027592155.1 Pseudomonadota bacterium | reverse complement strand
CGAAGGGCGCAGCGATCGCTTCCGTACCGGCACCGGCAACCTGCTCAGGCGCCCGATGAGCCGGGAGGTAGATCGAAAAGGCCGCCCCTTCCCCCATGGCGGAATCGACAAATATAAATCCATCGGATTGGCGAATAATCCCATAGACGGTCGACAGGCCGAGCCCCGTACTCTCACCGATTTCCTTGGTGGAGAAGAAGGGCTCGAAAATATGCCCGATGTCTTCCTTGGCAATCCCGGCCCCGGTATCGGCGACGGAGATCGTGACATATCGTCCGGCAGGCACGACTTCATGCCCCCGTTGTATGGACGTCTCAATCGTCATCATCTCGGTCGAAATCGATATCACACCGCCGCCCGGCATGGCGTCCCGCGCATTGACCACCAGATTGATAATGACCTGATCGAACTGCCCCGGATCGGTCCGAATTAGATCGAGTGCATCGCCGTGCTTGATCTCAAGCTCGATATTCTCACCGATCAAACGGCGTAGGAGGTTGGAAAGGTCGTTGAGCGAATCCGTCACGCCGAATGTTTTCGGCTGCAAGGTTTGGCGCCGGGAGAATGCTAAAAGCTGGCGGACAAGATTGGCAGCCCGGTTGGCGTTCTGTTTGATCTGCATGATGTCGGCGAAGGACGGATCACCGGATCCGTGACGGCCAAGCAGCAGATCGCAGAACCCGATCATCGCCGTGAGCAGATTGTTGAAGTCATGGGCGACACCGCCTGCGAGCTGTCCAACCGCCTGCATTTTTTGCGATTGGTTAAACTGGATCTCCAAGCTCTTTTGTTCGGTCGTATCGATGATATGGACGACCAGACCGGAGATTTCATTTTCAGCATCATGCATCGGGCTTACGTACAGAGAGGCCGCAAGTTCCCGTTCCCCGGCTGCCGGCATGCGGACGTCAAGGAACGTCGCCCGAATCGTTCCCATGACCACTTTGGATAATCCGCCCGAGACATTGGACCGATCTTCCTTGACGATGCGTTCGCCCAAAGCCCGGCCGATCACACCGTCCCGATGCAGGCCCAGCAATTTGAGGAATGCCCGATTGCATTCGGTGACGTTCCCTTGCAGGTCGAGCAACACCATCCCGACCGGCGCCTCGGCAAACAGCCAGGGAAACCTCTTGATCACTGCCCTGCCGGTGCCATCATCGACAACCGGGATGAAGGGTTCCCGCAATACCAAAGAACGGCTATGGGTAAAGGCACCCGCCTCGTCCTGGTGCTCCGACTGAATGAGATATGCCGGGAAGGGTTCCCCGTCGGAATCCTTCAGTGTCACAGCCCCATGCAGCCCAGATTCATCGGACACCGCCGGTAGAATTTCCTCGGCCTCTTCGTCGATCACGACGAACTCGGCAAATTGCGGCGGTGCAACGCCATCGGTTCGCGGCTCCACGCCAAGCCAATCCGAGAGCGTTTTATTGAGATATTGCATTGTGCCGGATGCATCAGCGGAGAAGTATCCGACGGGCAGAAACTCCAATAAGTCCGCCAGCAATATCTCCTCGTGCATGCGATCTACTTCTACTGTGTGGTCAGCAGTCCGATCGTCAACTGTCCAGACCGCCATGCCCGGGTGCCCCCCGATCGGCTCCGTCGTAAATTTCCACCAAACCGTGTCACCGGCACCCGACCGTAATTCCAGATCCGCCTCGTCATACCGGCACGCATCCGCGCTCGATTGTAACTTGGAAAACGAGGCCCGCCCCCCCTCTCCAACAATCAATTCGCTGATCGCTCCAATACCGGCAGCTCTCGTCCAAATTGTCCGGGTCAGGTTTTCAAACGCGGCGTAAAATGCGGTATTCGCGTAAAACGCTCCCGCCCCGTCTTGCTGGAGAAGTTGCGCGTTTGGCCGGGTCGCAATCGTCGAAATGAGATGCCGCCGTACCCTGTATCGTGCGTTCAGCACGCCCATTTGCCAAGCAAAGCTTGCAAATGAAGCAACGGACAGAACGACAAACGAAACCACCACCCACTGCCAAATTGGCCCGGGAGGCGCGCCCTCAAAAAATGAGAATATGGGATAAATGGCAAAAGCAACTGACGCCACCAACGCAACCACCGGGCTACGCCAGACAACGCTGCCGTTTCGGCGAGGTTTCCTCACTACGCCGACCGTCGCCCTTTCCGTTTCGCTCGCCGCTTTTTCTGTCTCCGCCGTCATGACCTAACCGCTGTGCGCACCCGATGCATCAATTCAGTCAGACGGAATTTATTGTAAACCGTCCGATTGCTGTTGGTTGCCCTGGTGTACACCGCTCTCCGACGGCGTGGAAGGCAATTTACCTTTTAAACGGAAGACATAGCCGATGACTTCCGCGACCGCGGCATAATGTTCGGTCGGTATTTCTTCGTCAATCTCAACGGACGCATAAAGCGCCCTCGCCAGAGGTGGGTTCTCGACAATGGGGACGTCATTTTCGTCCGCAACTTCACGAATCTTCATCGCCAGGGAATCCATACCCTTCGCCACCAGCCGCGGCGCGGCCATATCGTCCATACTATAGCGAAATGGGTCGGGTTGGTAATCACGACGTCGGCTTTGTGAACAGCGGCGATCATTCGCATCTGTGCCCGTTGCATTCTAACTTGCGCGATTCTCTGTTTTACCTTCGGGTCACCCTCGGTCTGTTTTGTTTCGTCCTTTATGTCCTGCTTACTCATCTTCAGTTTCTTGCTGTGCTCATATTTTTGGTAGATGTAGTCCAAAACGGCGACGACCGTCATAACCAGGATGGAGGCAAATGCCACTTGAAGCGCGATAGAATCCATGCGCTGCAACAATTCGGTCACGTCGATGAACGGTAACAGCCGCAGATCCTCGAACTTAGGCGCCAGTAAAAGATAAGCGATGATGCCGACGACAACAATTTTCACGATCCCTTTTGCAACTTCCACAAGGGCTCTCATGCCGAACATTTTTTTCAGCCCCTTTATGAGCGAAAATTTAGAAACATCGGGCTTCATCGGCTCGGTTGAGATGTTCCAACCGACCTGTACCACGCTGATAAAGAGGGCGACGACCCAGAGGAACGCGAATAAAGGCGTCAGAATGATACCGACATCGATCATCAACCTCTTGGTCAAAAGCTTGAGACTAATCATGTCCAAGGGAATGTTGTGGGGGAGTTCAAGGAACTTGTAGCTGGCCCAGGTCACATTGGTTGCGATCATGGGCATGAGGAAGACGAGGCCCAATGCCGTTGCAATCAGGATCGCCCAATTCTTGACTTCCGTCGATTGGGCAATATTGCCCTTCCGTCGGGCGTCGGCCAGTTTTTTCCCGGTCGGTTTTTCTGATTTTGATTGTCTGACGTCAGCGCCTATGGGACGAATTGAGGTAATTGCATAACGGAGGATTTTTGGCTCATCGT
>JAQCKY010000431.1 GCA_027592155.1 Pseudomonadota bacterium | reverse complement strand
CGCTGATCCAGATAAGATCATCGCTGCCGTCAAAAGAGGGTACCAAGCGTTAGAATCTATCCACTAGATTAGATCGCAACGGGCAGCGAATCCCGATCCACTTGGGCGCTCGGCGGCAATTGCTCGAGCCGGTTGATACCATTGAACGCCGCAACTTTGTAACATTCGGCTAATGTCGGATAGTTGAACACGGTTTTCACAAAATGATCGATTTTCCCATTCGCGCCCATCACGGCTTGGCCGATATGGACGAGTTCACTGGCGCCTTCGCCCATAATATGAACGCCGAGCAACTCACGCGTATGCATATGAAACAGCAATTTCAAAAAACCGTGCTCGTCGCCGATAATGTGGCCACGTGAAATTTCGCGGTAGGTAGCCTTGCCCACTTCGTAAGGCACACCGGCTTCGGTGAGTTCCTCTTCGTTTTTGCCAACCACGGAAATTTCAGGAATTGTATAAATTCCATAAGGAAAGAGCGACGCCATGCTTTCCGCCTTTTGGCCAAATGCGTGGCACGCCGCCAACCGGCCCTGCTCGCGCGAGGTGGAGGCCAAGCTTGGGAAGCCGATGACATCGCCGACAGCATAAATATTTTCTTCGCTCGTTTGAAAATCCTCATTCACCTTAAGACGCCCGCGGCTGTCGGGCTCAATAGTGGTGTTTTCCAGTCCGAGGCTTGCCGTCGCCCCCTGGCGCCCAACCGACACCAACGCCTTATCGGTAGCGAACTCCTTGCCGCTCTCAAGCGAAATCTTGACGCGCTTATGGCCGCCATCCTCAAAAGCTTCCACGCCGGTAACGGTTTCGCCTAACCGGAAAGTGACTCGGTTTTGGCGCATTTGATAGGTCAGTGTGTCGATGACTTCGGCGTCGATAAAATCCAGCATGCGCGGGCGGGCGTCGACCAACGTTACACGCACGCCGATCGCCGCGAATATGGTGGCGTATTCCAATCCGATAACGCCGGCGCCAATGACCGTGATCGAGGATGGCAGGTTTTCAAGATCAAGCAGATCATCGGACGTGAATATATATTCCCCATCAAATTTGATTTTCGGATCTCGCGCCGTCGCCGTGCCGACAGCAATGATGATTTTGTCGGCGCTTAACGTGCGGCTGACGCCACCTTCCTCATCACCAATCTTCACCGTGTGCGTATCAACTAAAGGGCGCCTCTAAAAATACCCACCCCTCAGCTTTGATCAGGTAGAATCACGGTAACAAGGCGCCGGGATCAGAGGAACTGAATATGGGCCAAATAGGTTTTTACGATATCGCCGATAGGTATGCCGGCCTGGACGCCAAGAACGACCCGCTGGTGAAGATCAATTCAATTGTTCCGTGGGAAGATTTCCGGGTGCGCCTTGAAGCGGCATGGCGTAAGCCGCCCGAGGAACGTAAATCCAATGCGGGGTGCAAGCCTTGGGACGCGGTGGTGATGTTCAAGGCGATCCTTCTTTGCGCCCTGTACAATCTGTCGGACGACCAGGTCGAGTACCAGATACGGGACCGCCTCTCGTTCGTGCGCTTCCTGGACTTGGGTCTTGAGGACAAAGTCCCGGATGCCAAGACGGTGTGGCTGTACCGCGAACAGTTGGCGCAGGCTGGCGCGATTGAGGGCCTGTTCGAAGACTTTGACGGTTATTTGGAGAAACAGGGCTACCTGGCGATGGGCGGGCAGATTATCGACGCATCAATCGTCGCGGTTCCCAAACAGCGCAACAGCCGTGACGAGAACGTGAAGATCAAGGAAGGCGGGACGCCGGATGGCTGGGAGAACGAACCGGCCAAGCGCTGCCAAAAGGATACGGACGCGCGCTGGACCAAGAAGCACGGCAAGAGCCATTACGGCTATAAGAACCACGTGAACATTGACCGCCGTCACAAGCTGGTGCGGCGTTACAAGGTGACGGACGCGGCAGTGCATGACAGTCAGGTTGTCGAGGACATCCTTGATGCCAACAACACCGCGTCGAGTGTGTGGGCGGACAGCGCCTATCGGTCGGCGGAGATCGAGGCGAAGTTGGCGCAGCAGGGTCTGAACAGTCGGATCCACCGCAAGGGCCATCGCGGCAAGCCGCTGAGCGAGCGAGAAAAGCGAGGCAACAAGACCCGTTCCAAGGTTCGCGCCCGCGTCGAGCATGTCTTTGGGGCTCAGAGCAACGACATGGGTGGGACGCTTGTCCGCAGTATCGGGTTGGCGCGGGCCAAGGCGAGGATCGGCTTGAAGAACCTCACGTACAACATGCGCCGTCTGGTTCAGTTGGAACGTCTCGCCATGGCTGGTTCCCCATGAAATTTGCAGGAGGAGTCTGCCTGGAGGGTGGATTTGTAAGGAAATTAGCTCGCGAGAGCATGGGATTCAAAAAAAATACCTGGTTAAAGGGTATCAGCGTGGGCCAAAATAGGCCTACTTTGTGTCAGCCGGGTATTTTTAGAGGTGCCCTTAATATTAAGTGTAGTAGCGTACAAAATAGCCCGCGATTTAGTTGAGTAGAGTAAACTGTTAAGGAAGAAAAAAATGGTTGTAACGCCTGGGCGTCGTCCATCGGCGGGCAGAACGGGCATTCCAAACCCCGTCGACGTACATGTTGGAAGCCGCGTGCGGCTCCGTCGGACACTTCTAGGATTAAGTCAGGAAAAGCTCGGCGAGGCGCTGGGTCTGACCTTTCAGCAGGTTCAAAAATATGAACGGGGCGCGAATAGGATCGGCGCCAGCCGCCTGTTTGATTTATCCCGCGTACTAGATGTGCCGATTTCGTTTTTCTATGACGACATGTCGTCCGATACGTCGGCAAAATCTCCGCGGAACATCGTAGGCTTAGCGGATCAGGCTGTAGAGCCGTTTGAACCCGACCCCTTGGCAAAGCGTGAAACGCTGGAATTGGTGCGCGCCTATTACCGCATCAAGGAACCAGCTGTTCGGAAGCGGATTTTCGAACTTACCAAGGCGCTTGCGAACGCTGACGATCAGAAATAAGTCCGTACCAATTCTAAATCTATGACTATGCGGGCGCTTGCCGGCGAGCAAACGCCTTGACGGCTGTAAGAAACATTGCCACAAACCGGCCTCAAACGGGTTTCGAAAACCTCCCGGCGTGTTGGATGTGACCTATACTGCGAATGTTTAGTGAAAATGAAAATAAAGGGGCGTGAATGTGGCGAAGGGCGATTTTCTCTTTACTAGTGAATCTGTTTCCGAAGGCCATCCGGATAAAATTTGTGACCGAATCTCGGATGAGATCGTAGATTTATTTTTAAGCCACGGCGAAAATGTAAGAACCGGTGTCGAGACGTTGGTTACGACCAATTTGGTGGTGCTGGCCGGTGAGGTCAGAGGTCCGGACTCAATTCGGCCCGACGACATGATTGCTCTCGCGCGAAAAGC
>JAQCKY010000430.1 GCA_027592155.1 Pseudomonadota bacterium | reverse complement strand
ACCCGGTTACGCTCACCGCCGGAAAGTTGCCCGACCTTTTTCTGCTGATCCGCCCCTTTGAACGCAAATTGCGAAACAAAGGCCCGGCTTTGCATCGTCCGATATCCGAGATCGATTTCATCCTGCCCTTCGGAAATTTCCTCCCAAACGGTCTTTGCCGCGTCGAGATTATCCCGCGACTGATCGACATAACCGAGCGTCACCGTGTCACCAAGCCGCAGAACGCCGTCATCGGGCTGCTCGTTACCGCAGATCATTTGGAACAGCGTCGTTTTACCGGCACCGTTCGGCCCGATGACCCCGACGATCCCGCCCGGCGGCAATTTGAAACTAAGATCTTCGATCAGCAGCCGGTTGCCAAAGCCCTTGCGGACATGCTCCGCCTCTATCACCAGATTCCCCAGGCGAGGCCCGGTCGGGATAAGGATTTGCGCCGTGTCCGAGGTTATCTGCGATGCCTGTGCCCGGAGATCTTCAAAAGCGGTTATTCGGGCCTTGGCCTTAGCTTGGCGAGCACGGGGTGACTGACGCACCCATTCCAATTCTCGTGACAACGTCCGTTGGCGCGCCTGCTCCTGGCGTTCCTCGGTCTCCAGTCTTTTTTGCTTTTGCTCCAGCCAGCCGGAATAGTTTCCCTCGAACGGGATACCGCGCCCTCTGTCGAGCTCCAAAATCCAACCTGCCACATTGTCCAGGAAATACCGGTCATGGGTAACGGCGACCACCGTGCCGGGATAATCATCAAGATAATGTTCCAGCCAAGCTACGGATTCCGCGTCCAAATGGTTGGTCGGCTCATCGAGCAACAGCATATCCGGTTTTTGCAGTAAGAGACGGCAGAGCGCGACACGGCGGCGTTCACCGCCTGACAGCTTGGTGACGTCGGCGTCGGGCGGCGGACAGCGGAGCGCATCCATCGCGATCTCGCCGGTTCGCTCGAGCTCCCAGCCGTTCGATGCATCGATCTTTTCTTGGAGTTCACCCTGCTCTACCAGCAGATCATTCATCTCATCGTCACTGAGCGGCTCGGAAAATTTCGCGGTTACTTCGTTAAAACGGTCGAGCAAGGCTTTGATCTCGCCAAGGCCGTCCGTGACATTGCCTTCGACATCCAGGTTTGGATCAAGTTCCGGCTCCTGCGCCAAATAACCCACGCGGGTGCCTTCGGCGGCCCAGGCTTCTCCGTAATATTCGGTCTCGACGCCGGCCATAATCTTCAGCAGAGTCGACTTACCGGCACCGTTGGCACCCAATACGCCGATCTTCGCACCCGGCAAAAATGAGAGGGTGATATCTTTGAAGAGCTCCCGTCCGCCCGGATAGGACTTGGAAAGCTGTTGCATCACGAAAATATACTGTGGATTAGCCATTATTGAGTGCCGCTGAATTATGAAATTGATGAAACGAGGGTGTTGTATCTCATTCGGCGGGATTAAACCCGCAAAGACCGGCCGCCACCAGCGCAAATGATCCGTAAAATCGCAAATCAACCGGTTATCGCCCCATCGGCGAATCGCGTATACTGGTGTGCAGTGATGCCGTCCTTATCTTCAGCCTCCGAGGGGACCTGAACAATCGAATCACACGTCATTTGGTTCTTGTCGGGGATTATCCTTTACACCGTTCTCTGCCTGGTTCTCGCCGGAAGAGGGAGCGAACCCTCGCCGTCTGGTCAGCCTTACGAGACGCGAGGGATAACAACCAGCGCGCTCGCGGGCGGCACGATATTCTTAGCCTGGCCCTTCATCGCCCTCCCGTCCCTCGTGCAGGCCGACGGCCTACCGGGCGGCCAACTCGTCTTGATCACGATAGCCGGCCCTCTACTGATGCTTATTTTTGTAAAGAGAATGTGGCTACTCTCCCGCTTTTACGGAATTGAGCCGCCCAGCAGCCTGCTTTTGGCGCAATTTCAATCCCGCGGATTTAGACTGCTTATCGGTGGCGCAACAATCCTCGCGACGATCGGGTTCGCGGCGATGGCGCTAGCCACTTCCGGGCAGATGATTTCCGTTCTGACAGGGGGTGTCGTCACGGTCGCTGCCGCGACTTGGATCAGTGGCGGATTTATTCTTCTCTATCTCTTGATGGGCGGCGGGCGAGCCGCATCAAAGCTCAGCGGACTACAGACAGGGCTGGCGCTTCTCGCGGCAATCTCCATCACCGCAGCGATCCTATCCCTCGCCGGCGGATGGGACGCATTCTTCAAAGCCCTTGCGAACCTTGTGACATCCACAGAGGCGGGCGCGACGACCTCCGGGCGCGGCGGCGGGGTCTACGATCTCAATTTCGCGGTTGCGGGAGCGGTTCAAGGGATACCACCCCCCCTGGACACGGAAGCACCGCTTCGTCCTTGGACGGGACTGGGCATCTTCGCTGGATTAATCGCGCTGATCACGATCACCATTGGCCCGATGGTCACCAACAGCAGGCTAACAACATCTTCGCCGCCCCGAATACACCTGAAAGCACTCTGGTTAACCGGGTTCCTTTTCGGCCTCGTCCTAATTCCTTTTGTAACGATTTCGGGATTTGCCGGAAGCATATTCGAGGTCACGCCGAGCCTTCCGGCGGCGAACGGTGCGCTAGGCTTGCTCCAACATATGACCAGCGGCTACCTCACGGAATTACTTCTTCGTATCGCCAAAGATTTCCCACTGCTGGCTGCCGTTGGGGCCATTGGCCTCGTTGCCACTCTCCAGGCTGCGATTGCCTATCTACTGAGCGGGTGCGTGTCACTGTTTGCCCACCAGAACAACTCGTCGCCATCCGCACGAGGCAGGATGGGCATAACGGTCCTTGCGGTTCTTACCCTGGCAATGGCCGCTCTCGACCCCGACCTCGCGACAATTACAGCAAGCCTCGGACTTGCCTGGAGCGCACAACTCGCCATCCCCTTGGTCGCGCTCTGCTGGCTTCCCTGGCTCACCGGCCGCGGAATTATTGTCGGACTGATTGCCGGGCTCTTGGTCGCATTCTTTACCGATGTTACGGGTAGCCTCGTTCTGACCCTTGTATTCTCCGTGCCTTGGGATGCCTGGCCGGCCTCCATACACCCAGCGCTCTGGGGATTACTGGCAAACGTTATCGTCTGTATCTTTGTCTCCGCCGCCAGCCACAACCCGGAAGAAAACCGAGCTGATCAAATCCGGCGTAACATTCTTCGGCAGTTTATCGATCTGCAGAAATCATTACGGCCGGGGCGGCGCGATCTCACCATTGCCGCATGGGCGGCAGCGCTTGTTTGGATGACTTTTGCCGTCGGGCCGGGCGTGGTGCTCGGCAACGACCTGTTTGGCGCGCCCAACGCCGGCCAGTCCAATTGGTTCTTCGGGTTACCGTCTCTCTTGAGCTGGCAGATCGCGATGTGGGGGGGTGGTCTGGCGCTGTTGTGGTTTATCGGTCGGC
>JAQCKY010000429.1 GCA_027592155.1 Pseudomonadota bacterium | reverse complement strand
CGCCGCGCACCCGGGCGCTTGAACTATGGCGTGTCGCGCCGGAGCAGCTTGCCGAGGCGCAAAACGACGCGACCTTGATCGCGATCCGCGAGCAGGAACTGGCGGGGCTGGACATCATCACCGACGGCGAAACGCGGCGCGAAAGCTATTCCAACCGGTTTGCCACGGCTCTGGACGGCATCGATCTCGATAATCCCGGCACCGCCATGGACCGCACCGGCAAGCCGAACCCCGTCCCCCGGATCACCGGTCCGATCCGGCGCAAGCATGCGGTCGAGGTTGAAGATGTGAAATTCCTGCGGGCCCATACGGACCGGCGCATCAAGATGACAATTCCCGGCCCCTTCACCATGTCGCAGCAGGCGCAGAACGATTACTACGACAATGACGTGGACATGGCGCTGGATTACGCCGCCGCCGTCAACGAAGAAGCCAAAGACCTGTTCGCCGCCGGCGCCGACATCGTTCAAATTGACGAGCCTTATATGCAGGCGCGGCCCGACACGGCGCGGGAATACGGGTTGGAGGCCTTGAACCGGGCGCTGGAAGGTCTCTCCGGTGAGACCGCCGTTCATATCTGTTTCGGCTATGCCGCTCATCAGCATGACAGGCCGGCGGGCTATTCCTTCCTGCCGGAATTTGCCGACTGCCCGGTGCATGGGATCTCCATCGAGACGGCCCAATCGGGTCTGGATTGTAAAGTGCTGGAGAGCCTGCCCGACAAGAAGATCATCCTCGGCGTGCTCGACCTTTCGACGACGGACGTGGAAACACCGGAAACCGTCGCGGATCGTATCCGCCGGTCCTTGCCCCATTGCCCCGCCGACCGGATCATCGTCGCGCCCGACTGCGGGCTTAAATATCTGCCGCGTGAGGTTGCCTTCGCCAAAATAATGGCAATGACCGCCGGCGCCGCTTTGGTCCGCCAGGAGTTGGCATAACACCACGCGCTGGCGTGGCATTTCTAACGATACGTGCAACCAGATCGGCTCCTTTCCGCGTTTCCCCAGGAAGCGGACGCTCGGCTTCTGACCCTCGGCAGACCCCGGAATCAGGGGGTTTTTGATCGCTCCCGGGTCTTCCGATTATATCCATCTGTGAATTTAGACCTTGCAATCTATGTTTGTTAACCAATCTACAAACAATTGGGTAACCGTATGGGTATATTGCACAGCTAAGCTCGAACAAGAGGATGGCTATCAAGGAATCTATTTCTAGTTTCATCGAGATGGATATTGTTTCCACCAGTGGAACAGTACTGCCGGACGGCATTCAAATAGACGAATTGATACTGACGCGGAGCGGGAACGATCTGATCCTCGCGGGGCCCGGCGGCCACAAGCTGAATGTTCGCAACTATTTCAATCTCGATGAGTTTCCGCCGATCGTTGCGGCCGACGGTAACCGGCTCAGCGGCGAAGATGTTGCCGCGCGAGCAACCACACTTTTCGCCCGAACGGACAACAGCGAACCAACCAATAGCGACTTATTATCCATAGCCGCACTGGATCCGCAGTTTCAAACGCCGGAGAGCCCGTCGATTGATTTCGCGGATGGGGCGATCAATTCACCCCATGAGCTGGCGGGGTGGATCTTCGATGAGGCGCTCGAACTTTCCAGTGCCGAATTAGGGCTTCGGTTCGAAATCCAATCACCGCCCTCCAACGGAAATGTCGTGATAAATTCCGATGGTTCTTATTCGTACAGACCGGCGTTGGGTTTCGCCGGTACAGACAGTTTTACGGTATCGGTTATCGGAAGCGACGGGATCGTCTGGCACAAAACCATCAATCTGGTGGTTTCCGAGCCAACCCAACCCCTGTTCATCAATTCTGGTTCCGATATTGGAATTGCGGCCGGCGACACTATCCTGCCCGATCCGCCGGATTACATTCGTGAGTATTTTGACTCTGTCAATCGGTCCAGCAGCGAGAGATTTGAGGGGCCGCCAGAGACGTCCTTTCCTTATCTGGAGATCGTTGCGCCGCCGCCCTTGAAATTCGATATCCCAAAGAAGCCTGCGCTGAACGAGGACAACGACACAATCAACGACATTGGCGATCTTGCGTCGCAGGCATCCGCGTTTAGCATTGTGGCGACCGATGGGGTAAAGGCTGAAGGAACCGGCGGAACCACAGCCTTCACCTTCGCCGTTGCGCGCTCCGGAGATACAACATTCGGAGCCGACGTCACGTTCGCCGTCACCGGTAGTGGGGGCGACCCAACCGACGCGGCTGACTTCGGCGGCGGCGTCCTCCCCTCGGGTACGTTGAATTTCTCACCGGGCGAGACGTCGAAAACATTGACCGTCCAAGTTTCTGCCGACAGCACAGCAGAGCAAAGTGAACAATTTATGGTGACCCTCTCCAATCCCACGAACGGGACGCTGATTTCAGGTGGGCCGGCCACCGGCATCATTCAGAATGACGATCTGTTTCCTGCCCCGGTATTTTTGGACGACAATTTTGACGATGGTGATTTTGTTGGGTGGACGGTCATCGATCAGGTGTCTGCGCTGACGGGATCATGGTCGGTTGCGGCCCAAGAGGTTATTCAGACATCAAATATTCACACGGCCACTCCCGATCAGTTGTCCGAACGGATGGGTACCGTGTTATACTGGGATGACCCAGCAGCTCTCCTGTGGAGCGATTATACCGCTGACGTGACGTTTCGCTCGACTGACGATGACGGAATCGGCTTGGTGTTCTATTACACAGACGAGAATAACTATTACAAAATCGATTTCGATGCGCAGCGGTCGTTTAGCACACTTTTTCAACGGGAGGCAGGCGTCGAGACGGTGCTGGCGACAGTCGCAGGACCCGGATACAGCGTTGGCGTTGATACCCAGCTTAAAGTCACAATATCAGGCGATGAGATTACGGTCTTGCGGGATGGCGTCGATGTATTCGGCGGCGCTGTGTCGGGCGGGGATCTTACCGACGGTACTATCGGGCTCTATTCTTGGGGCAATGTTGGGGCAGAGTTCGACGATGTCTTTGTCTCAGGCCCCGTCCCGCCCCTCTAACGCCTTCGGCCCGGAAAATAACCGTCGGTGATCCCATCAGGGGTTTAACTAAGCTGTGACTTGGCCTGAACCGCCGCCCGTGTCATAGCAGGGCATCGCCAAGCGCGACGTTCTCAACATCGGATGGTGTGATGTCTACCTCCCTCGCCGCCCTCGACGCCCTGCCCTCGATTACCGATTTCTATACGCATTATTGGGGCAAGCGGCCGTTCCTGGTGCGGGACGCCATCGACCGAACCGTGATGGACGGGCTGATCACGCCGGACGCGCTTGCGGGGCTGTCCTTGGAAGAGGCCGCGCGGGCACGCATGGTCTCGCGGGCAGACGGGCTGACTGAAACGGCGAAAGAATGGACTTGCCAATTCGGGCCCTTCACC
>JAQCKY010000428.1 GCA_027592155.1 Pseudomonadota bacterium | reverse complement strand
TCCGCGGCGCGGCGCAGCATGCGAACGATAAACTCACAGGCCGCGCTGACCTGCTCGCCGTCCACGTCGAACAGAACAGTCCGATACCCGGCCGCAACGGCAACCTGGGCAATGCCGCGTCCCATGGCACCGGCGCCGACAACCCCAATCGTTGTGGTGGCGGCAGAGGTCAAAGTGTGTTCGGCCACCAGGACCTACAACTTTGTCGGGTTGGGTGCGTCGCCGTAAACCTCTTTGGGATCGAAGGTCTTTTCGTTTTCCTCGAAACGCAAGATCAGGGGCGTGTCGCCGCTCGTCTCGCCGATCGGCACGGAACGATAGAAACAAGAGCGGTAGCCGACATGGCAACTCGCCCCATTACCGGCGATACGCACACGCAGCCAAACGGCGTCCTGATCATCATCAATGCGTATTTCCGCCACGCTTTGCACGAGACCGCTGGTGGCGCCCTTGTGCCACAGGGCCTTGCGGCTACGGCTCCAATAGTAGGCCTCGCCGGTCTCGATGGTCCGACGCAGAGCCTCGGCATTCATATAGCCATGCATCAGCAGTTCGCCCGAATCGAAATCGGTGGTAACGACGGGTATCAGCCCGTCGGCATCGAAGCGCGGGGCAAGACCGACGCCTTCTTCCACCTGTTCGATGGAAACGCGAGAAGCGAAAAGGCCGGTGTCCTTGGCGGATGACATAATTCTATCCACTTCGTGGTTGCATGGCCGTCGCCGACCTGTGGCACGGACGCGCCCCTTATATCGCCGCCAGGGCGAACCGTTCAAGGACGACCCGCCATCGTTATTGGACGCCAATCGCCGCCCGGCCTATAACAATCACCAGACACGATAGCCAACATTGGCAACATAAAGCCGGAGCACATTAACGGCCATGCCGTTTTTCGAACCCGAAGAAGCCCGCAAGATGCTCGCCGACACGAGCCTAACCGAAGATGTACTGGACCTTCGCGGCCTGTCTCGAATGGATGCGCTGCGACGCCTCGATGCGGCGATCAATGCGCCCCCAGACGGCAAATCGCGCTCGTTGCTGATCCGCCTCGAATCACCAGAAGAAGCGGGCGGAGAGACGCTGTTTCAGCCCATTGGCCGGCGCCTTCTCAAGGCCAAGCGCCGAAGTTTGATTGACCGCGTTCTTACAGTACAGCAGCCGGGCGGCGGCGGCGGATACCTCATTGAATGCCGGGCTAATGAATCGCGTCCCAAAACCGGTTAAGTCCCTTCCGCCGCGCGATTCTGCATAGAAAACCCCACATAGTCAGAGCGCCCCAGCATCACGTTCGTCAAGGTTGCTCGACGACGCAGGACAACGGCATCAGAGCCAAGGCCCTTGCACATACCGACCATCCAGGAGAAATTGGCACAATCTGGTTGTGATCCGCGATGGGGGCTCATTTGTCGGGGAACGGTTATGAATTTAGGTGGGAGTATTGCGGTCGCGGGCATTGCCGCCCTATTGCTAAGCGCTTGCCAGGACGACAGCGCCAAACGGGCAGCCAAAGGCGCCGATACCGTGCGCGGGAATTCAATACAAGGACCACCAAACACGGATTGGCGGTTGATGGATTCCCGTGCTGTGGAAGCCAATGTCTACATGGACGTGCGGGTGGATCCGGGGACGGCCGTGGCGATGAAGGCGGTGCCGCGCATGCTATCTTCACAGATTTCACAGTACGCCTGTCCAACGGCCTCCGATAAAGTCTGGAAGATCCTCGACGAAGAGCAAGAAGTTTGGATCAACCTGATCGACCATGAAATGAAATCTATCGTCAAATCACGGTGCAAACGACCGTAACCGTCAACAGTCGTTCGGCGGTGGAAATGCGCTGACGTTTCGGCCCACCGTTTCGTCACGGGCCACCGCTTGCCGCCGAACGAATGTATGAGTTGATGTTTTTCTGGCTCTCCAAAATACTCTGGATATTCGTCAATCCGGGCAACCTCTTGCTCTTGGGAATCCTGCTCGGCACCGTGCTGCTGTTCACACGCTGGTATCGCGCGGCGCGAACGGTTTTCACTTTTGTCGCCACGACCTCACTCATAATCGCCATTTTCCCCATCGGCGGGTGGATGATCAGTCTCCTTGAGAATCGGTTTCCTCCGCCGCAAATTACGATGGGCAAGGTTGAAGGGATCGTTGCTCTAGGCGGAATTGTCGATCAGGTTCTGACCCAGGAAAGGGGACAACTCACCCTCGGATCAGGATATCAGCGGCTTACAGAACTCAGCCGCCTTGCGGCGTTATATCCAAACGCAAAAATAGTATTTTCAGGTGGTTCTGGCGATATCCTGAATCAAAATATTAAGGAAGCCGACGTCCTTGTGCCCTATCTGAATCAGCTAGGGTTATCGCCACAGCGTCTGATCCTAGAGAATCGCTCGCGCAATACATACGAGAACGCCATATTCAGCCGCGCGTTGGTCGATCCCCAGCCCGGCGAGCGCTGGGTCATCATAACATCGGCGTTTCACATGCCGCGAACCATGGGAACGTTCCAACAGGCCGGATGGCAGGGCCTGATCGCCCATCCCGTAAATTATAAGTACGGCCCGTCTGGACCTCGCTGGCCTCGATTTAATCTGATATTCGGTCTCAAAGAATTGGATACGGCCATTCACGAATGGTTAGGGCTTCTCGCCTATCGTTTGGCCAGTCGCAGTAGCGCGCTGTTTCCAAGCCCCTGATCAACTGGCACTCACGCCAAATAATCGGCAGAATCGGCGCACCATTTTAACCCGCGATGTCATGAGGAGGGCAGCGCAGTGACGTTCCGGATGGGCCTGATTGCCCATGCATCGAGCGCCGTTCTGGTGGCAACCGTGGCGTTGTTCTCCGCGCCTTTTGTGTTGGCTCAATCCACCTCAGACGGCCAGGTATCCCCGATCGTCGAGGAACGGGATTTTGGTGTCTGGTTACAGGACCTTCGCCTCGACGCACGCCGTCAGGGCATCAGCGAAGCGACTCTCGACGCCGCTCTGACCGGCATTGAACCCATCCAGCGCGTCGTCGAACTGGATCACAAGCAACCTGAGTTTACCCAGACGTTCTGGGGCTATATGGACAAGCGCGTCAATGACGGCCGGGTGAAGCGGGGTCGGGATCTCCTCAAGCAACACGCGGCCCTCTTCAACCGCATTGAAAAGGAGTACGGGGTCCAGGGACGGTTTTTGGTTTCATTCTGGGGACTGGAAAGCAATTTCGGCGACTTCACCGGCGGCTTTTCCGTCATCACCGCTTTGGCGACGTTGGCGTTCGACCCTCGTCGCGACGATTTCTTTCGCAACGAGTTGCTGACGGCCTTGAAAATAATTGATGCCGGCCACATCAGCGTTGATCGCATGAAAGGATCGTGGGCTGGCGCGATGGGTCAGTGCCAGTTTCTGCCGTCCCCCTTCGCCCGTTTCGGCAAG
>JAQCKY010000427.1 GCA_027592155.1 Pseudomonadota bacterium | reverse complement strand
GTCAGACACGATCCACGGACTTATTTGCGGCCGGATATATGCCCGGCGGATTGGCTCGAATTATAGATTGGTAGATGTAAAAGAGCGCGCTTTTTATTCCAATATGCTCTTATATTTTACAATATATAACACTAAAATAACAGTGTCAAAAAAACTTATTATAATAGCCGGATCGATAGCGCTATAGCCGCAAAATTCGCCAGGAAACCGGTAATAATACCGCCGCCAGCGCAATTTTGATGGCATCCCCTAACAGGAACGGCAGCATCCCGAGCTGCATAGATTTCTCCAAACTGCTGCCGATCACGACCGCCAACCACGACACACCAAATGCGTAGATAACAATGCTACCGATCACCATAGCGGCGGCGGCGGTGAAGAGATTGCGGTCCCAGCCCCGTTGCGCCAGGTAGCCGACAGTTCCCGCCGCAAAGACATAGCTGACAAGATATCCGCCCGTCGGGCCCATCAGATAGGGAATGCCGATCCCCTTCTCAGGCGTACCGGCAAATACCGGTAACCCAAGGGCGCCTTCGGCGAGATAGAGCAGCATCGTCGCGGCGCCGAGCCGCCAGCCAAACGCCATGCCCAAGAAAAGCACGGCAAATGTCTGCATCGACAACGGCACCGGAGAAATTGGATCAAGGGGCACCCGAAATTTTGCCGAAAGGTACAACAACCCCGTCCCGGCAATCGCCAAGAGAATATTCCGGACCAACGTCTGCTCAGTCGGCATAAGCGAGGAGACTAGTGTCGGTTGAGTCGCGGTCAAATATGGCATTTTATTCCCTCATCTTTTTTTGGCTGCGTAATGTCGGCGCAATCTAGCCGAAGCGGTTGGCTTTTGAAAATCCCTTTGGCGGCAGTCTGCCGGCTTGGGCGCGTTTACCCCGCCACGCCAGGAGATCCGTCTCCGTCCGGCTTCGGTCTCCGGTTTGCCAGGTCAGGCCTTCACCAAGGGTGAACGTCTTGACATCCGCCAAACCGCCATCGCCGTAACGTTGGAAAATGACGCCGCGCCCGCGATTCATTTCAGGCACCTCATCGATCGGGAACACAAGGAGTTTGCGGTTTTCGCCGATCACCGCAACGCTATCGCTTGCCGCGTCAATGCGCCGGCAAACTGCGGCTTCCTCATCGCCCGAGACATTGAGGACTTGCCTTCCGCCGCGCGTATGCGCGACGACCGCATCTTCGGGGACGATGAACCCCCTGCCCGCGCTCGAGGCGACGATCAGCTTCTCCCCCGCTTTATGGAGCATGACGGTGACCACGTCATGGTCGTTCCCAAGGTCTATCATCAGGCGCAAAGGCTCGCCAAATCCCCGCCCACCGGGTAATTTATCGCAACCAAGGGTATAAAAGCGCCCGTTGGTTGCGAAAACGATGAGTTTGTCCGTGGTCTCGGCCCGGATCACAAATTTTTCGCGGTCACCCTCTTTGTAGCGAACCTCGCCCGTATCCTCCAGATGGCCTTTTGCCGCTTTGATCCAGCCTTTTTCGGAGCATAAAACCGTGACCGGTTCCCGCTCGATCATGGCCTCTAACGGCACAAAGACTTCGCTGGGGGCGCTGGTGATTTCGGTGCGGCGTTTGCCAAGCTCGGTTTTTTCTCCAAACCGTTTTTTGACATCGGCGATCTGGTCTGAAATCGTTTTCCAACGCAGTTTCTCGTCTTTGAGAAGCCGGTTGAGCTCTTTCCGTTCTCCCGTCAGGCCGTCGTGTTCGGTCCGGATTTCCATCTCCTCCAAGCGGCGTAAGCTGCGCAGCCGCATGTTGAGGATCGCCTCGGCCTGGGCCTCATTCAGTTTGAAGGCTTTGATCAGGGCCGGTTTGGGCTCGTCCTCTTCTCGAATGATCCGGATGACCTCGTCAAGGTTGAGAAAGGCGACAAGGTATCCGCTCAACACATCAAGGCGTTGGTCGATTTTACCGATGCGGAAATGGGTACGGCGGATCAGGACTTCGTGCCGGTGATCTAGGAACGCCTGCAGCAATTGCCGAAGATCCATGATTCCGGGCGTCATTTCGGCATTGAGAACGTTTAGGTTCAGGCTAAACCTGGATTCCAGTTCGGTTTGCTTGAACAATTGCTCCATCAGCATTGCCGGATCGACGGAACGATTTTTGGGCGTGAGAACCACACGAACGTCGTCCGTGGATTCATCGACGATATCGTCCAGAAACGGCAATTTCTTGGCATTCAACAGGTCTGCCATACGCTCGATCAGGCGGGCCTTTTGAACCTGGAAGGGAACCTCTGTTAGGACAATCTGATATTGACCGTGGCTCAATTTCTCCTGATGCCAGCGGGCTCGCACCCGGAGGCTGCCGCGCCCGGTTTTGTAGGCGGCGACAATGGTCTCGCGGTCTTCGACCAGGATTCCCCCGGTGGGGAAATCGGGGCCCGGCATAAAGTCGATCAGCTTGGCGATTGTCGCGTTTGGAAATTTTATCAGATGTATCAACGCCGAACAGATCTCACCCAAATTATGAGGCGGGATGCTGGTCGCCATGCCCACCGCAATACCGGAAGCGCCATTGGCCAATAGGTTCGGAAAAGCTGCTGGAAGCACGACGGGCTCGGAATCGTCGCCATCATAAGTCTCGCGGAAGTCGACGGCGTCTTCATCGATGCCATCCAGCAACAGCATCGCGATTTCCGTCATTCGCGCTTCGGTATATCGCATGGCCGCGGCGTTATCGCCGTCGAGGCTGCCGAAGTTGCCCTGGCCGTCAACCAGTGGATAGCGGACCGCGAAATCCTGGGCCAGGCGCACCATGGCGTCATAGACCGCGACGTCGCCATGGGGGTGATATTTACCGATGACATCACCGACCACGCGGGCACATTTCTTGAAGCCTGTATCGGGATCGAGCCGCAATTGCCGCATGGCAAACAGCAAGCGCCTGTGAACGGGTTTTAGGCCGTCCCGTACATCGGGCAGCGAGCGCGACATAATCGTTGATAGGGCATAGGAGAGATAGCGTTCACTGAGCGCATCGGCGAGACGCGTATCACGAACGTCGCCGGCCGGAGCAAGCGTTGTCGCCATTTAGAAACCTCGATGAATTTAAGATTTATATACTAGATATAGTAGCTGATTGCCGCAGGCGGTCAATAAATCGTGTGCGTGCCGGGGGTGGTTTTTTGCCGTTTAGGGCAAAAACATGGTGCTCCAGGAAATATCCGGTGAGATTTAGCCCCTCCAACAGCTCCTGGTGCTGGATATCCTCTTCCCAGGCATCGTCTTTCATAAACCGAGGAAGCGGCAGCATTCGATCCTTATATGGCGCGCCGGCGGCTTCTGAGACCGCCTGGCCGGATTTTGGAGAGACGTAGATGAGGTTCTCTGTCGTACCCGTCGAGGCGCAGGCAGAAAAATCGAGGCAGATCGTAACTACCGTAAGCAACGCCATTTCCCAATGAACGAA
>JAQCKY010000426.1 GCA_027592155.1 Pseudomonadota bacterium | reverse complement strand
CCGCCATAGCGCCTGGTGAACGCCAATGTCAGGCTATGATAGCCCAGGTCGTCAAATTCCTCGGTGCGCCCATCGATAAAGCCGTAACCCGCTTCCCAATAGCCCCGGTTCGCCTCGATAAAAGCGGCAAGGCCAAAAACGTATAGCTTATCGTCGTTCAGCACGCCGTCCGCATTTTTTACCGCTGGGGAAGTCACCTTATCGAAACCGCCGAAGACGGTGAAATCCATGTTTGAGATATCGAGCGTAGGGCTGTTTTTCGCCATGATACTGGCGCCACCGCCGATGAAGGCATCCTCCAACCAAACACCGTTCTGGAACAAGAACGGCGTCAACCCGAGGGCGATCGGAAGGTCGAACTTTGCATTCGTATCTGTAAGTCCCGACCAAATCTGGCCTACATCGCCTTCGAAAAACAACGTTTCGATATTGCCGTCGAGAATGAAATCCCCTTGATCCCGATCGTCGCCGAAGAATTCGTACCGGCTGAATTTTCCGCCCTTATCAATCGGACGGAAAAATCCGTGCAGTCTCTCGGTTGCCGTCAGCTTGAGGTCAACGTCCAAATTTAGCCGTGTAGCAACCTGTCCAACCTCTACACCGCCGTTGTCATTATACGCGACAGCGGTCCGCCAATCGCCAAAGACACTGAGCGCCGGGAAGATCAGGTTTTTTTCGCCGACGGTATCATCGCCCTGTCCGAACGGCCCGATTTCATAGATTGGACGGAACAGCTCGACCAATGGATCGACCACTTCGACGGGTTTCTTGCCGCCATAGATATCAATCTGCGCTCCGGGCGAATAGGCCTTATCCTCATAACTGGGGTCGGCCCCGAAGGCATCTGATTTATGCTCTACCTGCTTGGCACCGGGCGACATCTCCCGCGGCCCGCCTGCATCGGCGGCATAGGCGACATTTGTAAGCCCGCCCAACGCAATTGCCGTTGCGAACGTAAGCACGGCTCCTGCCTGCCGGAGTGCATAATTGATCCGGTTCGTGGTCATCATTGCCTACTCACTTCACTTCAAATTCAACGGTATAGGGATGAATATCTAGCATCCATTGGTTCATGGCTTCTTCCATTTCTGCCGTCGCGCCGACGAACCGCATGAAATAAATAGGCTCTGCACGGCTCCGCATCCGCACCGCAAGCTTGTAAGTCCCTGGCTTTTTCATCAGTTCGGCCGGAACGGAATACTTTGCATCCCGCGACGCGAGAGGCGGCAGAGAACGCCCTTCCATGCGCACGAACGGCGCATGGTTCAAAATTGTTGTCGGCACGTTTGAAGGACGCAGCAACGGGCGCTGGTCGATATCGAAGTTTACCGGCAGATACATTTCCCTTTCCGTACCTTTGACGTTCGTGGTCAGGAATTTGGTCTGCAGATTGAACAGCTGCGAATCGTATTTGATTTTGCCTGCGGCATAATCCAAGGAATGTACGTCCGCGAAATCGCCGTTACTGTCGACGTATCCGGATTCCCAGATGTTCTTTCCGTCCGGGTCGATCAGGGCCACGTTCAACCAGATTTCAGGTTGTGCCCCCAGGGAGCCCGAGGGAAGGTTGTGGCCGTCATCGGTATTCGTCACAACGTATTTGAAACTCAACGACTCACCCGCACTTGGGTTCGAGGTGAAGAACGGACCATCGATGCGGCTGCCGTTTTCCATCACCTGGCGGCGCAACTCCTTCTTCTCTTCGAGGCTTGCGACGTTCTCCTGGATAATTGCCCAGGCTTCTTCCCGGTCACCCGGGTCGGTCCAAGCGGCCGGGAACTTGACGCCCATAGACGCTTTCAATGCCAGGACTTCACCGGTAAAGGCGTTGTCCGCTGCCGGCATGGTCTTCCGAATTTCGGTGACCGCAAGACCAAGTTTTTCGACCGCGGACTGACGGCCCTCGTCGGATTCCGCCGACTGAACAGCCTCGAAACTCGCCGTTAAGGCTTCATAGGCCGCACCGAATTCTGCCGCTTTCGCTGCTGCATCGGTGCTCAAGGTACCAACTGCCGTTGTCAGTTTTGCGTGCGCACTCGGCGCCGTAGGCGACCCGGAAGCTTTTACGGGAGCTGCCAACCCAGCGGTCGCAGCCTTCAGTTCCTGTAGCTTATCACTCACCACACCGGTATCGACAGCGGTCTCTAACGCTTCCACAGCATTACCCAATTGCTCGATAATTTCTTTACGCTGGAACGCGGAGGCACCGCGGGCGACGGCCGCATCGAGACTCTCCAAAGCGTCCAGAGCCGCAACATTTCCGCCAAGCCCCTCAAGCGCCGCGTCGAGGTTTTCAAAGGCTTCGGCAAAACCTTCCACCGACGCTTCAAACGCTTCCGACCCCCATTTGGCACGGTAGTCGAATTTCAGCCACTCTTGGATTGTCCAGCGCTCCGCATCCGGATTATGCGGGAAAATGCCCGGGTGTGCGATCGGGTAGCCGGGACCATAGAACGCATGGTTGGAATGCCGGCGATTGGGATTGATGGCAACGCCGTTGACGATTGCCGAGGGGCCGGTCTCATAGCCTTCCGCGCGCCCCGGAACCTTACCCATGTGACAGTCTTGGCAGGTATCCCCCTTACGGAATGCCGGCGAATCCCGATATTGATCCCAGACAACCTCCAACTTGATACCTAAATTGACCGCAACTTGGTGACAGGAAACGCAGAATTCCGACTTACCGAGCTGCTCGAACTTATACACGCCCGCATGAATCTTCGATCCACGTTCTTTAGAACTCGTTGCAAGCCTCAACTCCCCTTTGCGCTTCAAAACGTCTTCAAAAACGCTATCGCGCATCATTCCGCCAACCGGAAGGTGAATGTCGCCCGGGGTAATGGTCCGCTCGCCGTTGACCTTGCCGTATTCTTCCTGAACGCGGTGACAGGTGATGCAGGTGATGCCTTCGCGAGCGACGCGGCTCCGGTCCCAAAGCGGCAAATGCCGTTCCTCGCCACGCTGCGTGCCGACCTGCTGGTGGCAGCGCACGCAGAAAGACCCGATGGTCCCTTGCGTCAGATTGGTGATCGCCTGTTCGAACTTATGGAACATCGGCGAAATCGACGCATAGGCATGATTGGAAGATGCCCACTCATTGTAGATCTGCTGATGGCAACCGGCGCATTGCGACGCGCTCGGATAGCTCTCCTCCGCGTAGAATTTCTCTGGAATTTCTCCCGTATCGGCGACACCAAAGGTCGGAACCAGAAAAACCGCGAGGGCTATAAGGAGACGTAGCTTCATCATTTGTCCATTCTCTGCGTTTGGAGTTTGCCGACCATCATGTGTTCTTTGAAACCTGCATCTTGATGGTACTCGTGACACGTCAAACACCCCTGCACGACTTGCCCTTTTCTATGACAAGAAGCGCACACTTCCTTCTTTATCTTATTAAAGTTACTTTGAAAAACTTTTGGGTCGTTTTGTTTAAACGCAGA
>JAQCKY010000425.1 GCA_027592155.1 Pseudomonadota bacterium | reverse complement strand
CTCCTGCCACTCCGGCGTCTTGGCGATGCCGTCTTCGTCGCCGAGGATATAGGCTTTCCATTTATCGAACCCAAAAGTGCGCTTCTCGACATAGTCCTTGTCGTAAAGCCCTTCGGTCATCCAGACATGGGCAATGGCCATGGCGAGCGCCGGATCGGTGGTCGGCCGCGGGGCGATCCATTTGCCGCCTAGCATCTGCGCCGTGTCATTAAAGAACGGGTCGATATGGACCATTTCGATGTCGAGATCCTTCAACCACTGACGGCGGATACTGCCTTCCATCGAGGCGTAGTTGCCGCTGGTCGCTTCCGGATTTGAAGACCAGAACACGACCATCTGGCAATGCTGTAGGCAATCCTCGACGGTGCCATAATTCTCCGACATGCCGACCCGCAGGCTATGGCCCCAATGATGGATGCCGCCCCAGTACCACCCTTCCCAGCTATCGGGGTTGTGGTGAATCTCCGTGTGGCCGACCAGATTCATAAATCGCTGATTGGCGCTGAGGTAATAACCGACATTGCCCCAGGTGTGGTGAGAGCCGTGACTGTTCGCCAGGGCGCCGGGACCGTAATCCCGTTTGACCCGCTTAATTTCATCGGCGACCAGATCAAGGGCTTCATCCCAACTGATCCGCTCATACCCGGAGATGCCGCGCATCTCCGTATTGCGTTCACCGTCAGGATCGAAATCCACCCGCTTCATCGGATAGAGTATCCGGTCCGGCGAATAGATCATCGATTTCCAATTCTGTCCGTGCGGCGCCAGACTGGTCTTGCGGGGCGGCGTGAATTCCTTGCCGCGGGCCTTGATGGTCCAGGTGCCCGCATCGCTGTCATCGAATTTGATCGGCGTGATCCGGACGATCTTGTCGTCTTTCACATAGACGAAAACAGGCCCGCCATTGGTGTTGTTGGTATAACGGATGGTGCCGTCGGATTGCGGCACGCCAAACTTCCACCCGGCCGTTTGCGCCCGGATGATGAGCTGTGCGAACCAATAGGTCAGCTCGTCCGGCCCTTCCATTTTGAGTTGGAATTCCTTCTGCGCATTGATCTGATCGAGATAGTTGATCGGCGGCATCAACAAATTGGCCGCCAGCTTGGCGGAGGTAAACGATAAACAGACATCGGGGTTGGGATGAATGCCGGATTGGGATCGCAGCCAACCGCCGGCAAAAGTAAAGTATCGACCCCGGCTATCGTCTTGAATCTTGATCTGGGCGACGAAGTTCTTTTCCGCCAATCGCTCGCGAAACCGTATTCGTCAGCGCACGAAATTTCAGCATGATGCCGAGAGCGAAAAGGATCCAGGAAAACAACACGCCTACCCCACCAACATGGTTGTGAACTATTATCAGCTATTGTGCCGAATTTTGACTTTTCGTCAAATATGAATAGATTCGTTATATACGAATATTTGATGTTCAGGAGATCGAAGATAGACACCCATTCACCCCGGGAGCCCCGCGGCGTTCAATCGGTTGAAGTCGCGGCCCGCCTATTGAAGGCCCTGTCAGAAAGCAACGGCCCAGCAACGCTCAGCGCGCTCGCCCGCACCGCCGACCTGTCACCGAGCCGCGCCCATTCATATCTGGTCAGCCTGACCCGCGCCGGCTTGCTCAAACAAGATCCGTCGACATCCCGCTACGAGTTCGGCGCCCTCGCCCGCACCATGGGGCTGGCGGCTATTCAGCGCATGGACCGTTTCGGCCTCGTCGATGACGCCATCGGCGGATTGTTACGGGAAACCGGTCTCACGGTCGCGGTTGCCGTTTGGAACGATCAGGGTCCGGTGATCGTGCGCTGGCAACGGGGTATCGATCCCTTGCCGGTAAACGTCACGATCGGCTCGACCGTGCCGGTGCTGACCACCGCGCTCGGCAGGGTGTTTTTGGCCTATTTGCCCGCCGAGATGTCACAATCCGCCGTCGCTCGCGAACTCGCTGGGCTCAAATCCCACCCAGTTGGCTATGGCTTGACCTCGCGAGCGGATGTATTGGCCCTCGCAACTGCCACGCGGCTTGACGGAGTGGCCCGCATTGACGGTACACTTTTACCTGATTTAAGCGCGGTCGCCGCGCCGGTGTGGGATCGGGAGGGACAACTCGAAATGGCGGTAAGCTTGATCGGTCGAAACAATATTTCGAGAGTGTCCGTCGATAAATCGCCGGTGCGGGAACTCCTGGCGTTTGCGAGTACCGTGTCCGATGGTCAGCCAGGATAACGGGAACAAATTATGAATTCATCGCAAGCAGAAGTCACAAAAAGCAAGGCCCTCGATTTTGATCTCAACGAAATCGATCAGGCATTTCTGAATGATCCCTATCCAACCTACCGGGCTCTCCGGGAAATTGATCCGGTTCATCGGAATCCCGATGGTACCTATTTCCTCACCCGTTACGCCGATGTCGCCGCCATTTTCAAAGATAAGCGGATGAGTTCGGATAAGAAAATCGACTTCAAACCAAAATTTGGCGACAGCCCGCTCTATGAACATCACACAACGAGTTTGGTCTTCAACGATCCGACCTACCACACCCGGGTCCGCACGCTGCTTTCCGCCGCTTTTTCACCGCGCGCCATTGCGGAGTTAAAAAATCGCGTCGAGCAGGTCGTCGACGATCTCTTGAAAAGCATCGAGGAAAAACCCGAATTCGACGCCGTCCACGAGTTCGCCACAACGGTGCCCACCCAAATCGTCGGCGACATGCTAGGCATTCCGATGAGCGAGCGACATCATTTGCGGGGTTGGTCGCTCAAGATCCTGGGCGCGCTCGATCCCATATTGCCGACCGAAAAATTCGACGCCGGGAATAAAGCAATTGAAGAGTTTACGGTCCTCCTCAAAGAACTCATCGCCGACCGCAAAAAGAACCCCGACGCACGGGGTGAAGGTGAGGTCTTGGCGGCCCTCATTTTCGGTGAGGCTGGCGGCGAACGCCTGACCGAGAAAGAGCTGATCCATAACTGCATCTTCCTGCTCAATGCGGGGCACGAAACAACGACCAGCCTGATCAGCAACGGCATCCACACACTCCTGAACAATCCGAACGAACTCGCCAAGCTTCAAAACGACCCGGAGATGATCAAACCGGCGATCGAAGAATTCCTCCGGTTCCAGAGCCCGCTCCAGATCGCAAACCGGCGGACGACGGAAGATGCCGAATTTTCCGGTGTCAAAATTCCTGCCGGCACATTTCTTCATTTGTCTGTCGCCGGTGCGAACCGAGACCCCGAGGAGTTCGAAGACCCGGAACAGCCCGACATCGGAAGGCAACGTAACCGGCACTTAGCCTTTGCGGTCGGTAACCATATTTGCCTGGGCAATACACTGTCCCGAATCGAGGCTCAAACGGCGATCGGACGCCTGGTTCGCCGCTATCCGAAATTAAGGGCCAACGGAGAGGCCAGACTGGTCGGGCTGGCAAGGTTCCGCGGCTTT
>JAQCKY010000424.1 GCA_027592155.1 Pseudomonadota bacterium | reverse complement strand
ATGGGCAACCTCTTCTTCGGCAGACGCCGCATGGGGTCGGGGCTCCCGGCGCTCTCCGGTCTGGCGATCTGCCGCAGCAGCAGCCGCGGCTTTCGCCTTATCGGATAATTCCAATCCCGGCTGCCGACCACCCATTGGCCGCGCCCACACCTCAGCTAGCAACTGGGCGTCGAGCAGCGCGCCGTGATAGGTGCGCGAGCTGTTATCAATTTCGAACCGGCGGCATAACGCGTCCAGACTTGCCGGCGCACCGGGAAATTTTTGGCGTGCCATGCGGACTGTATCGATGGTCCGCGCCATTGCCAACGGCGCTCTGTCGACCCGGTCCAGTTCGGCGTTCAAAAACCGCATATCGAATTCAGCATTATGGATAACCAACGGCGCGTCACCGATGAAGTTCAAAAACCCATCGAAATGGTCTTCAATCGGTTGTTGCCCGGCTAGGAATTCATCCGATAGACCGTGGACTGCAAAAGCCTCTGCCGGCATCGGACGGTCCGGGTTGGCGTAACAATGAAAGGTTTCACCCGTCGCAATATGGTTCTCGAGTTCGAGGCAACCGATCTCAACGATGCGGTGACCATCATTGGGGCTAAGACCAGTTGTTTCCGTATCCAAGACGATTTCGCGCACACGAGATTCCTTCTCTTAGAATGGCGGCCAGTATCCCGGCGGACACGACCTGGCGAAGTCTACTATGCCCCGGACCTGATTGAAACTGAAGGCCCGTCCCAATCCGGTCTGCACCAAAAAATCCGCGCGGCGCCGCTTCTCGGCATCCGGCGTTTGACGCGCCAGAATCGATTGCAGGCGCTCTTGGGTCATACCAGGCCGAGCCAAAACACGAAGGCGTTGTAACCAGGCCGACGCGGTAACGACCACAACGGCATCGCAATTCTTTTCGCCATGGGTCTCATACAACAACGGCACATCCAGTAAGACGACATCCGCGCGACGCCTGGATGCCCGGCGTAGGAATTCGGTCTGAACCGCGCGGACTTGGGGATGCAGGATTGCCTCAAGCCGGGCCAGCGCGGCCTCGTCGCCAAATACCGCCGCCCCCAACAAAGTACGATCAACGGCGCCGTCCTTGATGACGCCGGGAAAGGCCGTTTCGATATCGGTAACCGCCGCGCCATTTTTTGCCATGAGCCTGTGCACCGTGACATCGGCATCGTGAACCGGCACCCTCAACCGACGGAACATATTCGCCGTCGTGGTTTTCCCCATTCCGATGGATCCGGTCAGCCCCAGGATAAACATGACGCTAGGCGAGACTTTCCAGCACGAAGTCCCGCAGCGCCGGTGTCACTTCGGGCTCAATGCCGAACCAGGCGGCGAAGCCGGGCCGTGCTTGATGCAACAGCATGCCCAGCCCTTCGATGGTGGGATTGCCACGTTCAGCCGCTTGACGGAGCAGCGGCGTAACGCGGGGCGTATACACAATGTCATAGACCGGCGCTGTTTCGGGAAAACCGGAAAGATCGATATCCAGAGCATCCGCGCCGGCCATCCCCAGGGTCGTCGTATTTACCAAAAGCGTAGCGCCGTCCAGGGCAGCTTCTTTCTCCGACCAATCGCAAACAACAAGGCGGCCTTCAAACTCTGCCGCGAGGGTCTCAGCGCGAGCACGGGTCCGATTGCTCAGTCGAATTTCCGGTACGCCGGCATCGATGAGCGACCGGCAAATACCGCGCGCCGCGCCACCGGCACCCAGCATCGTCACCGGCCCGGCTTTCCAATTTGAGATCGTCGCGCCGAGATGGGCCATGAAACCAAAGCCGTCGGTATTGGAGCCGGTGAGTTTTCCATCCGCGCCGACTGTAATGGTATTCACCGCGCCCATGCGCTGAGCCGTTTCATCTGTTTCGTCCACCGCACGGAAGGCCGCTTCTTTATGGGGCACGGTCACGTTGATGCCGGCGAAACCCATTTTTGGCAGCCCGCGGATGACCTCTGTGACATTGTCCGGCGCGACGGCCAACGGGATATAGGCACCATCGATGCCGTACTGCTCGAGCCAATAGCCGTGCAGCCGGGGCGACAGGGAGTGAGACACCGGCCAGCCGACAACGCCTGCAATCTTTGCTTTGCCCGTCAAAATCATGAACTCAGGAATCCTTCGTCGCGGAAAAACTGCAGCAGCGGCAACAACGGCAGCCCCAATATAGTGAAAAAATCGCCTTTGACCTCTGAGAAAAGCTGAGCGCCGCGTCCCTCAAGCAAATAAGCCCCGACGGAACTTAAAACCGCCGGGCCCGATGCGGCCAAATATTCTTCAATGAAGGCGTCCGAAAAGGAACGCATTGTCAGTTCAGGCACGGCGTCAAACTCCCAGATCACGTCACCGTCCCGGATGATACAGACCGCCGTATTCAGATAATGGGTTTTTCCCCGCAGAGCGCGAAGGTGATCCGCCGCCGCCGCCATATCCGGCGGTTTATCAAAGGCCTGTCCATCGCATTCGAGAATCTGATCGGCACCGAGCACGACGGAACCGATCTCAACCGCAGCAACGCTCCGGGCCTTTGCTGCCGCAAGACGCCTGGCGGTCTCCCTAATGGGAAGGGACCCCTGCACGCACTCAGCTTTAATGACCGACTCGTCAACGTCGGACGGTACTATTCGAAAATCAAGGCCCGCCGATGTCAGCAGGCGGGCGCGCACTTCGCTCGCCGAAGCGAGAACAAGTGAGATGTTGCCGGACGGCGTCAGACTTCCGGCTCCGCACCGTCGACGAGGTTCGCGCGAAGCTGCAGGATCGCAGCAGCAGTTTCCTCGATCGAGCGACGGCTGATATCGATCACCGGCCAACCATTTTGGGTGTATAGGCGCTTGGCGTGATTCAACTCTTCGGTAACCCGTTCGGGATCGACATAATCCGTCTCGTCCCCTTCATTAAGCATCCGCAGCCTGTTGCGCCGGATTTGCACAAGACTGCGCGCCTCTTTTGTCAGACCGACGATGAGTGGTCCCTTCAAAGTAAGCAGGTCCTCGGGTATCGGAACGCCGAGCACGATCGGCACATTAGCGACCTTCATACCGCGATTTGCCAGATACATGCAGGTCGGGGTTTTCGAGGTCCGGGAGACACCGAGGATCACGATATCGGCTTCAGCAAGATTCCAGACAGATTGGCCGTCATCATGGGCCAGTGTGAATTCCATCGCAGCGATGCGCTCATAATACTCGCTGTCCAAAACATGCTGGCGCCCTGGTTGTGCGTGAACCTCAGCCTTCAAATATCCGCCGAAGGCGCCCATAATCGGCTGCAGGACGGAAACACAAGGAGCCTGAACCCGGCGGCATGCCGCCGTCAGCATCGCGCGGAGCTCTGGATCGACGAGTGTATAGAGAACGAAGCCGGGTTTTTCCTCGATACTCTGGATGACGAACTCCATCTGGTTAGCGTTCCGCGTGGGCGTGGGCCCGCTGCTCGGCACGCGGGA
>JAQCKY010000423.1 GCA_027592155.1 Pseudomonadota bacterium | reverse complement strand
AGTGACCTATCGTGCCGGTATCGATGCTCCGGGGTCGCTGTTCAAACAAGTCCCCCTGGAGAGTTTGGCGACAGTTTTTTCCGAACTACCGGCGACCTTGGTTAACCTTCAAATGCAGCCACAGGACGGTGAAACCACGTCGCTGGCTGAACTATCCGGCCGTCGGGCGGTTGATTTCAGCCACTTGAACGACGATTTGCCGGGCATGCTCGCCTTGCTTTCTCTGCTGGATGACTATGTGGGGGTCAGCAATACGAATATGCATCTGAGAGCGGGGCTCGGCTTGCCGGCCCGGGTCCTCGTCTGCCACCCGGCGGACTATCGTTGGATGGCTACAGGAGTAATATCGCCTTGGTTTCCCCTATTTCGGCTCTACCGACAGGAGGCCGCCGGCGATTGGTCCGACGCCTTTGTTCAGTTGCGATCGGACCTAAAGGGATAGTCCAATAATGGATCGACCGATAATTCCGGTCTTTGAAATCCATTGGGTTTTATGCGTCGAATACTTGGCCAGGTGTAAAAACGGTGTTATAATTTCCTTTGAGGCAGCTAAATCCCGGCATTTGTGCAACGAAAACAAAAAGAGCCACAGTAAGGGAGATTGTACCATGAGGAACAAATTTGCGCTCAGCGTTTGTAGCATCGCCATGATGGTGATTTCCGCGCCCGTCAATGCAAGCATGAAGGACGGTACTTTGACCGTCGGACTCCTCGATTCATATTCCCACATCAATCCGACGATCTCTCCCGGTGCCGAGATGCAGGTTATGCACCGATCGTTGTTCGACACATTGATGAATTTCGACAAGAAAACGGGAAAATTCCTCCCGTCTTTGGCGCTTTCCTTTAAGCGCGTCGATGCGACGACTTGGGAATATAAGCTTCGCGAAGACGTGAAATGGCACGACGGTCAACAATTCACCGCCGAAGACGTTGCTTATTCGATCAATTGGGCCGTTGATCCGAAGAATAAATTCCCGGCAAAACTGCCGCGCTTTGGGTGGGCGAAACGGGCGGAGGCCATCAGCAAGTTTACGGTGCGGATCGTGACGAAACGTCCTTTTGCCCCGACACCGGCGCGGTTGGCGGTCACCTGGCCGATGTTGCCGAAGCACGCGCACAGTAAATATAAAAAACAGGGCGAGTTCGGTAAAAAGCCAATTGGAACCGGCCCCTATAAGGCGGTAAGTGTCGACAAAAATAACGGCGTCGAGTTCGTTGTGAACAAGGCGTTCAATTTACAGAATGCTGTTGTGCCGACACCGACGATTCAGCGCGTCCGGTTTAAAACCGTTCCGGATAGTCAGTCTCAGGTTGCTGAGTTGCTCACCGGCGGTCTGGACGTAACGCGAGTCTTTACCAAGGATCTGGCCGACCAACTGGCCGCCAACCCAAATCTGAGTGCGACGGCCGTCAATAGTTTTCGGTACTACTTCTTGAGGCTGGATGCGGCAGGCAGAAGTGGCGTTGACGCGTTAAAAGACATCCGGGTGCGTCGGGCAATCGCTCACGCGATCCCGCGGGAAGAGCTTCGCACTCAGGTGATCAGCGGAGGTAAGGCGGTTATCCCAATCGACGCGCTCTGCGCCCCTGGCCAGGTTGGCTGCACGGTCAGTAAACTTCCGCTCAAGTTCAACTTGGCAAAGGCCAAAGCGTTGATGAAAGAGGCCGGTTACGAAGACGGATTTTCGTTGACGATTTCGTCACTTGCTGAATCCGTTTCCGTCAATCAGGCGATCATCGGATATCTTCGCGAAATTGGTATTCGGGCAAGCCTTCAGCGCCTTCCCATCGTCGCTTTCCGCAAAGTTCGTGCGCAAGGGAAGTTTAATGCCTCGGTTGGAATTTACGGTTCCGGCGGTATTCCCGACGTCAGCCCGGTCTTCACGTTCTATTTCAGCGGTAAAGGACGGCCCCGCGATTATGCGTTCGATGATGTCGTGACCGAACTCGGGAAAAAGGCGATCTCGGTTTTTGATCCTGCCGCGCGAAACGAAATGTACCGGCAGGCTTATAATCGCATTAACGAGCAGGTTTATGTCATACCGTTCGCAACGGCGCCGACAAACCTGATCCACACCAAAGATCTGATCATTCCGAATGATTTTTCCACCAACGCTTACGGTCTTCCGTTAGCCGAACTGAAATGGCGTAAATAGGCAGAACCTAAGACTCTGATTGGGGCGCGTGGTTCTTACCAGCCACGCGCCCTTTCTTTTGCCTCAACCGCGGCGGCGAGGAGATCACCAAGCTCATCCACGACCTCGGTCCGTTCAAAAAGCTTATACTTATTGGCGCCGATACGTTCTTCTTGGTCGGTCCCGAGACGTAGGGCAATCCTGACATAGTCGCCGGCATCGGCCGCAATACAATCTTCCACCCCGATTTGTCGATAATACCCATACGTCGTTCGGGCAAATATCCTGGGCGTGTTGGGCCAGGTCATGGAGGATTTTTGCCGCCTGTAACTGCGCGCCGGAAAATTCAGAGGCGGTGTCCGCAATGATGTCGTAATTGGTGAGTGCCTCGTTGAACAACCCTCGCTGTTGTTGGCAGCGGGCTAGGGCGTAACGGATATCGGATCGTTCCGGCGATAATTGCTTGGCCTTGAGATAGGCATCGGTTGCCGCCTCGAGTTCCGTCATTCGAACGAGGGCGTCTCCCAATGTTTTGTGAAACTCGGCGATACCAGGATCGTGCGCAATCGCTTCTTGAAAGCACTCAACGGCATCGTCGAGACGATCCGACTTTAAGGCAACCGCACCTTCCAGAAACGCGCCGAGAGGATGGGTCGGCGATTCCTGACGCAATGCGACACAAAGGGGGATGGCGCTTCGTAACTCGCCGTCTTGAACGAGCTTGAAGGCCCTATCCAGTCGTTGGCTAAAATCGCTTTCGGACACCTTAAACCCGCATCGGGAGCGCCGTTATATTTCCACGACCACTTTGCCCCGGGTATGACCGGCTTCGACATAATCGTGCGCCTTGGCTGTCTCGCTGAGGGGAAATACTTTATCGACGATTGGTTTGATTGTACCCGCATCGATAAGAGCGCCAATCTCGGAAAGTTGTGAGCCGCTTGGCCGCACCATGACAAATTTTCCGGTGCAGCCGTATTCTTCGGCTTCGCCGTCATTGATCGGGCCGGTGATTGAGACCAGCTTGCCGCCGGTTTTAAGCGTCTGCCAACTCTTCGCCCGCAATCCGGCATCAAGGGTATGAAAGACAACATCCACATCTTGCGCGGCGGTCGCAAAATCCGTCTGGGTGTAATCGATAACCTGATCGACGCCGAGGCCCTCCAAAAATGCGGTGTTCCGCGCCGAGGCCGTGCCGAGAACTTCGCAGCCTTTCCATTTTGCAATCTGTACGGCGATGTGCCCGACACCGCCGGCCGCAGCATGCACCAATACCCTTTGACCCGCTTGGATGTCCGCCCATTCAATAAGAGCT
>JAQCKY010000422.1 GCA_027592155.1 Pseudomonadota bacterium | reverse complement strand
GCAGCGGCGAGGGTCTTTACCCAAGCACCGTCCGAGCCGAGCCGGGGCCAACTGCCGCCGCCGAGGGCCAAAACCGTCGCATCGGCGCTTACTTCCACGTTGCCCTGCGGTGTCGCAAAGATCAGCGCACCGTCCGTTGACCATCCCTGCCATTTATGGCGCGCGTGAATGGTCGCGCCGTTGCTGCGCAGCTTGTGCAGCCAGCGCCTCAGAAGTGGCGCGGCCTTGAAGCCTACGGGAAACACCCTGCCCGAGCTGCCGATGAAGGTCTCGATATCGAGTGCCTCCGCCCAGGCGCGGATAGCGGTCGCGTCGAAGGCCGACAGTGCGGGCTCGATCTGCTCTCGGCGGTTGCCGAACCGGCCCAGGAACGCGGGAGATGGTTCGGAATGGGTGAGATTTAGGCCGCTCTTTCCGGCCATCAGGAATTTCCGGCCGAGGGACGGCATGGCATCATAGATGTCCACGGCGATGCCGCGTGCGAGCAATGTTTCGGTGGCCATCAGGCCCGCCGGACCGCCGCCGATGATGGCGGCTCGTTTACTCACGGTGTCTGTCCTGTGACGCGTTGTACATGTTTTCCTTTCGCGCCGAATAGGCAACGGCCAAGTTCGGCTCCGGCTTTCCCGAAGGTCTCCGGGAACTGCCAGGGAGGGTTGATGACGGCGAGACCGGTGCCCCGTAATCCTTGATCGCGGGCCGGTCCGGTCAGTTCCGCCACCAAGAGGGGTTTAGCTAAAGTCTGTAAACCCGCCAGGAGCGGTTGATGCCGGTTGTCAGGCAGCAGGGGATACCAGATCGTGAATATTCCCGACGGCCAGCGGCGCAGCACCTTTGCCAGAACGCGGGGAACGGTTTGGTATTCTGTCTTGAGCTCGTAGGATGGATCGATCAGCACGAGGCCGCGTCGCTCGTCCGGCGGCACCAACCCGGGCAGCGCTTCGAAACTGTTTCGCTTGTGGATGTGGGTTCTGGGGTCGTGGCGAAGCACGCGGCGCAATGCCTCATGTTCGGCAGGGTGTGCTTCGATCAGCACGAGCCTGTCTTGTTCGCTCATCAAGCGGGCGGCAATCGAGGGGGAGCCCGGATAGGCCGTCAGACTATCGCGGGGATTGAACGCCGTCACGACATCGAGATAGTGCCGCAAAACATCGTTCGCCGGTTCTGCTTTGACCAGCTGAGCGATACCGGCTTGCCACTCGCCTGTGCGGCGCGCTTGCTCGCCTGTCAGATCGTAAAGTCCGCGTCCCGCGTGGCAGTCGATCATGCAGAATGGGGTCGTTTTTTGTTTCAGGTGAGCGATCAGCAGGCACAGGGCGGCATGCTTGTGCAGGTCGGCGAATCCGCCGGCATGATAGCCGTGTTGATAACTGAGCATTGCGAATCATCCCGCCGGGGAGTGATCAATGAGGGGACCCCTGAACCCTGTTGTATATCCCCGTCGTCGCGTTGCAAGATTAATATTCCGGCGGGTGCACCGCTTGTCGCGACGCTTACGCCGACAGGTTAGGACAACCTGCTATTTGCGGAATATCGTAAACTCACCGTTTTTGCCGCTGAGCAATCCCGGTCCAGCGGGAATCTCTGAGCCCGGGGTCGGTTGATAGGGTTTCATGTTCGCGCAGCCGGATAGGAGCACCAAGCCTGCGAGCGCCAGCAGGCCCAGCCTCCGGAGGCTTTGGGTCCGTTGATGCTGAACTAACCCCTCGCCCCGCATTAGAATTTTACCCGTGTGCCGGCTGAGAAGACCCAGATATCGTCGATCGGGGTGCCGGGCCGGTTAAGCTCATGGGTACGAATACCGCCATAAAATTGTGCGCCAAATTCTTTCAGGTTCTGGACGGCAAATGCGCCTATCGACGTTGCTTCGTCGTTGGTTGCAGCGACATCGTCGCTTTGCGTCCAATCGACGGCAAATGCGGTTTCGCCAATGGAGAATATATCCGAACGCCAGCCCGCTTTGACGTATATGGAGAACGGGTCGCGCCCGGCCGCCCGATGTTCGTCACCGCCGGCGGCGACGGTCAGGTTGAGGCCGGTTCCCTTATGCAAGATGGAAGCTGAGCCATCCAATCGTCCGTCCGTCGTCGCCGTATTATTGGCGGCATAGGCGGCCGCGGCGGCCATTCGGAAACCATCGGTTTCACCACCCCAACGCAAGGCTGCGTCCCAAAGGTCGTTGGACGTGTGCGAAGCCGACGCCTTAAATCCGGCGAAGGACGGGGAGTCGTAGCGGAGCCGATCGCGGCGACCGAGACCGTCGAAGTTGGTGAAGACGCTGCCGATGGAAACGGCGGTTAGCGCGCCGGTTCGGCTGTTGGTGAAAAGGAGACCACCGGCCAAATCCGCAATTGAGGAATAGCCAATGACATCGACGCCGGACTCGTCAACTTCGGCGGTGCCGTCGGAGGCCATGCTACCTTGGCCGATAGAGAGTTTGCCGAACTGTTTGCTGTCCAGGAAGATTTCGAGTTTGCGATCGGTGAAGGTCACCGTGCCGCTGCTCTCCGCTGCCTGGCTGACCGTGGCGGAGGAATTGGATTCCATTTGCACCTCGATATTTGTGCCGATGGTGAAGTCATCCGTTACTTTGCCGCTGCCAACGAAGCGCAATCGGGTGGAACTGTTGTCGTTATCGACGTGAAAGACCTTGGTGGTCTCGCCATCATCGACGACATTGATCATGCGATTAACCTGCCCAGAGATTGCAAGTTTGATCCGGTCGTTGCCCGAGGTGACGGTTTTATCGCCATCCTTCGCGGCACCGGTTTTGTTGGCACCGGACATCGCGCCGGATACTGCAATTGCTTTATCGGCCGTCGTTTTGGCTTGCTTGGCATCGATCTGCGCGGTTGCTGCGGTCTGTTTTAGAGCGTCGAGCTGTCGGCGGAGATCACTCAATTGTTGCTGCTGGGCCTGGATGACTTTTTCGAGGCGCGCCAGAGTGGCCGCGTCGAGGTTTTGTGCGGCGGCGGCGGTTGGGCCGGAAAAATTAAACGGTGCTGTTAATATACCTATGCCCAGGACGAGACTCAGCGCGAGGCCGCGACCGGTGGCGCGCAGTTTACGGTGCCGCATAGTTAGCGATGATGCTTGGGGGTTGGTTTCTCTGGGGTTGTTCGTTCGCTCGGCTGGGGACGTCATGCTCAATTTCTCCAAGCTTCTTCAAGGTGCCGACAAGATGATTGGTCGCGGTCGGCTGGGATTTTGTGGGATTCTGTCGTTGAGTTTCGGGTAGAACAGTTTCCCATTTATTACGAAAAGTCGGATTTCTGGTTTGGAATCCTGACACAAGGGCGCGCGCGTGCCTTCCGTTCACAATCCGATTACAGTCCCGCGTATGGAATCTCCTTCCCCTTCATTGGAGTCCCTTCGCGCCCCTAAACTCGGCGCTCGGACGAGACACCTACCGTTTTTTTACGGCTGGATTGGCGTGGCCGTTGCTTTCGTCACGA
>JAQCKY010000421.1 GCA_027592155.1 Pseudomonadota bacterium | reverse complement strand
GATTGCAAATCGGCGTTGCTGAGCCTGGCCGTTGCGGTCGGAAAAATGGACGGCGGTGGCTGGGCGGAGTGGACGTCCGCCTGTCGGGAACGTCTCGCCGCCTGGCGGGCGCTCTATGCCGAAATGGCCGCGGAGACGGTTCACAAAGGGCGGATCAACCCGCAACATCTCATGAAGGTGCTCGATGATTTCACCGAGGGCGACGACCTCGTCATCGGCGATACCGGCAATGCTACCCGCTGGGCCGGCGTGCTGGTCGATACCAAATCCGCCGGGCGGACCTATCAGCGCGCCGCGGGATCGTTGGGGTGGGCCTTTCCGGGCGGGTTGGGCGCAAAGCTAGCGGTCGGCAAGGGCCGCCGTGTCTTCACCGTCACCGGCGACGGCGGTATGGGTTATCACATCGGCGATCTCGAAACCGCCGTGCGGATGGATTTGCCCGCCATTACCATCGTGATGAACAACGCCTCCTTCGCCGGCTATGGGGGATTGCTCAAAAACAATCTGGGCTACGAGGCGGAGTTGCCGGCCGAGCTATCGACCTTTCGCGATGTCCGGTTCGCCGATGTCGCCAAGGCTTATGACGCCTATGGCGAGCGGGTCGAAGACGCCGGCGAGATACTGCCTGCCTTGCGCCGGGCGGTGGAGTCGGGCAAGCCCACGATCCTCGACGTCCAGGTCTCCGGCGGGGTCGCGGCGCCGGGTATGGGCTTGCGCAGCACCCTTTAAGGATAGGAGGAAGGAACCGATGCCAAGAATTGAGCCGCTGAAGCCCGAGGAGATGGTCGGGTTCGAAGAACAGTTCGAGCGGGCGGAAAAGGACGGCCGGGCGGTGCCTAATTTCGTCCGCACCATTGCCCGTCGCCCGGAAATCGCCAAGGCGCATTCCGCCCTCCGTACCGCGGTGATTGGCCCAGGCACGGTGTCGGCGGAGCTCAAGAATTTCGTGGCGCAGGTCGCCAGCGCTTCCGCCGGCTGCAATTATTGCTGGGCGCACAATGCCGATTTTGCGGAAAAGATGGGCGTTCCGGACGAAAAGGAAGCCGCGCTTTGGGCATATGAAACCTCGCCGTTATTCGACGATGCCGAACGGGCAGCGCTGTGTATCGCACAAGGCGCCGCTCAGGTGCCCAACGCCGTCACCGACCAAGATTTTGACGAACTGAAAAAACATTTCTCCGACGAACAGATCGTCGAAATCGTCTCGGTCATTGCCCTCTTCGGGTTTCTCAACCGGTTCAATGACACCATGGCCACCGAACTGGAGACCCAACCGGTCAAGGCGGGAGAGAAACATCTCGCCGCCCATGGCTGGCATGTCGGCAATCATGCCGCAGCGCGCGACCCAAGGTGACAGCCCGGTTTGGCGGAATGCCTGTTAGCTCTTCTTGCCCGGTGCCCTTAGCGAAACTTAGCAAAAGAAAGGAGCCTTGCTATGCCGATGCTGAAACGCGATGACGGCGAGATTTATTACGAAGTTCGTGGAGAGGGCTACCCCGTCTTTTGTCTGGCGCCGGGATGGTTGCGGTCTGCCACGAATATGTGGCCGCTTCGTCCGGAGAAACCCTATCCGTGGACCGATTGGCCGACACTCCTGGAAAGCGCCGGTTATCGGGTTATCGCCATGGATCAGCGTAATGCGGGACAGTCGCGGGCCGCAATCGAAGCGGACCACGGATGGCACACCTACGCCGCCGATCAGGTCGCGCTGATCGATCATCTCGGGCTCAAGAAATTCAACGTCGTCGGTGTCTGCATCGGGGCCAGTTTCGCGCTTCGGCTCTATGAGCTGATCCTGGACCGCATCAATGCGCAGGTGCTGCCCCAACCGATCGGGCTGGATCCCGAGGCGCCGACCAACTTTCCGGACCGATTTGTCGGCTGGGCCGAAATGATGCTCGAGGCACGCCCGGATCTCGACAAAGACAAGCTCGACGCCTTCGGACACAACATGTGGGACGGCGAGTTCGTCTACAGCGTCAGCCGGGAGTCGGTGGCGAAAAACCAGACGCCCTCGCTGGTGATGCCGGGCAGCAATGTCTCCCATCCTCCGGCCACCGGCCGCGAGGTGGTTGAGCTGCTGCCGAACGCGGAACTGGTCGAGCAATGGGAATGCCCTGAATTCGAGGCGCAGCAACGACAATCCGGCCTCGATTTTTTTGCTCGCCATACGCCCTGACCGACGAGGAATACCCGAACGGGTAACCTCTTCCGCGTTACTTGCCCTTTTTGCCCTTACCCTTTCCGCGTTTGGTCACGCCTTTCTGGCCTTCCGCGACATATTGTTTGAGGAAGGCAACGATTTTCGGATCCGCGTCGGACAGGTTTTTCACTTCTTTTAGTCCCAATTCGAAGGGCGCCGGCGTCATAACGACCCCAAACGCCCTCTTCGATAGTTTGATCCAGCCATCGCTGCGCATGGCATTGAATAAACCCGTCCGCAATGTCTCCGTGACCGCCTTGTCCAAGCCGGGAGGGCCGAACACGGCTTGCGCCGAAACTCCGGTGGCATTCAACACAAACTTCAGAGCTTCCCATTTCTCGCCGGAGGGTGGTTTGCCATGGACACTCTGGTAGACATCGAGGAAGGACGGGAAATCCTTTGTAAGCTCGTTGGCGCTGAGCCGGCCCTCGTCGTCCGGTTTGGGAAAGGCCCAGAGACGTATAGCGTCTCCCTTGTCGACAAGGTTGGGTTGCACCCAGTCTCGGAACCACTGAATAGTCCCGGCGTTGCTGTCGACTTCTTTCCGCATCATAGCTTGGTCTATGACCGAAGTGCCGCGATAGCCTCCCACGTAACGATAGTCGACGCCCAGTAGATCGAGGCTTAACCGGGCGCGCAGATCATTGGCGCCGGCGGGATTGCCGCCGCCCAGCCGAAGATTTTGCGCCTTCACGATGTCGGTTGGATTTTTGAGACCGCCGGGAATCGAATCCGTACGGGCATAAACGACCCGCCCCAAATGCCGGTTGCCGCCGATGAAGGTCAGATTCTCATATTTGAACCGGAAACCGGGGCGGCCGATCAACTGGCCGATCGGGAACCAAGGACCGTAGGTCAGTGTCAATCCGTCACGCTTGGCTTTCTCGGCCAGGAAATTCGAGGCCTTTAGGCCTCCTGCGCCGGGCATCGTTTTGACGATAACCGTCGGCTTGCCGGGAATGTGATCCGGTAAAACTTGCGCGACCATGCGGGCAATGCCTGTCGCCGGACTGCCGCCCGGAAAGCCGACAAGGATGGTGATCGTTTTGCCTTTGAAGTAGTCGGCGGCGCTTGCCGAAGTCGTCGCGTAAACGACGCTAATTGCCGCCGCGCCAATCGCACAGGACAATAACCGTTGAACCATTGTTGACATTGTTTTCTCCTCCCATATTGCAAGGAGAGTCGGCGTTACGGCGCGAGCTCGTCGTGCCTCCCCACAACTCCAGCCCTGCAGGAGATTATTTAACGCCCGTTAGA
>JAQCKY010000420.1 GCA_027592155.1 Pseudomonadota bacterium | reverse complement strand
GCCGGCGTGAAGGTCCAGGGTCAAAACCCTGTCCGCGCCTGCCTCGGTGATCAGATTGGCCACCAACTTTGCCGAGATCGGGGACCGGGGCGCCGATTTTCGATCTTGACGCGCATAACCGAAGTAAGGCATCACAGCCGTAATCCGGCGCGCTGAGCCCCGTTTCAGGGCGTCGATCGTCACCAACAGTTCCATCAAATTGTCGTTTGCCGGAAACGATGTCGATTGGATTAGAAAAACGTCCTCACCGCGGACGTTTTCATTAATCTCGACAAAAACCTCCATATCCGAAAATCGGCGGATACTGGCACTGGTCAGCGGTAAATTTAGGCACGCCGAGATCGCTTCCGCGAGCGGGCGATTGCTATTTCCGGTCAGAATTTTCAACGATTAGGCCCCTTCCACACACCGGTCCAACGATGTGGGAGCAGTCGTTATTCAGTTTACCGTTTGCTGATTGCTGCCCCCAGTGCACCGGCGAGCTTTGTTTATCAAGGCACCCTTGGTGTGTAAACGGGATTCAACGGCAATTCCATTTAACGCATGTTTCAGGGGTTTTCAGCCGGCACCGATTCCCCGGGATTCAATCTGCGACCGCTTAAGAAGATCGACGATTCCCGAACTCGCCCCGCCGGCAATGGCAAAAGCAACCTCGCCCCATTGGTTCTTCAAGGTGCCTGCCGGTATGGCATTTGCCTGGCGGACCTTACCCAGTTCCTTACCATTGGCGTCCAAGACCACCCACACCACCGCAAGACGTTGCTCTCCCGGCCGCAGGCCCGTCAGCTCCACATCGCCTTCGATCAGCAGCGAGTCGGACGTTGCCGTCTTATCGACCTGCAGTCCGCTTTGTCCCAGGTGATGGGCGAGCGCTCGTTTGAGCGTCGCGCCGCCGCCCTCCGGCGCCCCTTTTATAGTGCCCACCGATACTTTGATTTTCTGCTCGGCCGGCACAGCTTCCTGTCTTGCATCTTGAAGAAATGCGGCGATCTCTGGAACCGCCTTCGCCGTCACAATGTCGATGAGTTTGGGATCGGCGGTTTGCCACCCTTCCACTGATCCGGAAACCTTTTGCTCAATGCTGCCGACGGTGGCCCCCGCGCTATCGATCAACCGCCAGGTGATTTTGATTTCAGCGACCTTCGCCGCATCATCCGGTGGGTCCATCTTCCCCAACAGCGTGTAGCCGCCGGTGAATTCGGGCGCCGCGGAGGCCGCAATGTTCGCGTCCCTAAGCCCGCCGGCCAATCCATCGGCCAACGGCATTGCGATCGCATCGGGAGCGCCGACGATGGGTGTCACTTTCAATCCGGCCCCGTCACGTAAAACCAGCAGGGGATTTTTGGTATCAACCGCGGAGTGAGCGAAGGGGCGTGGTACCTCCCCGCACCCGACCAGAACAATTAAAGCCAGTATCAGAGGTAAGGATGCTCTAAATCGCACAGGTCGCCAGCCCCACAGCGATCATGACCAGGACCAGAATAATCATATGCGGCATTAATCAATCCCCTCGCGCTACACCGCGAGCACTACTGTTGACAGGCCCCGCCCGTAATCCGGTTCATTCGATTTCACCGACCGGCGGTAACTAAAAAAATTGTCGGCATCGCCGCAGGTATCGCAAGCGGCATCTTCGATGTTTTGAATACCGTGACGCGCGAGCCGCCGACAAACAAATGCGGGAAGGTCGAACATGAGATGCCCCTCCCGTTCCGCAGCGGTAAACAAATCGGCATCCGTCTCATTCGCGTCCAAAAAGGGCAGCCGGAAATCATCGGACACTTCATAGGAACAGGCGGCAATGCAGGGGCCGATGGCGGCGGCGATGCCTTCCTTGCGGGCGCCCATCGACATCATCAGATCGATCGTGTTCTCCAAAATTCCGCTGAGCGCCCCCCGCCATCCGGCATGCGCCGCCCCGATCACACCAGCACTTTGGTCGGCGAACAAAACCGGGGCGCAATCGGCCGTCAGTATGCCTAAGGCAATCCCCGGCACCGTGGTGACAAGACCGTCGGCCACCGGGGCCGCATCCGGCTCCCAAGGGGCATCGACCGCCACGGCGGTTGCCGTGTGCTGCTGATAGGCGGTGACCAGATCCGCGTCGCCGGCTTTCATCTGCGCCATGGCGCGGCGGCGGTTGGTTGCAATATTTTCGGGGGCGTCCCCCGATCCAAACCCGCAATTGAGGGATTGAAATATGCCGTCACTCACACCGCCTCGGCGTGTGTGGAATCCGTGCCGGACACCGGATATTTTTTCGAGTTCTTTAAGGGCAATCATGATGTTCCAGTTATAGGGGAACATCCGGCGTCGGTCAGCGGTGAATTTATTCAAACCCCGCGGGCGTCGGAAAATCGGGTGCCGTCACCGCTAAACATTTGAATAAACGGCCCATTTGCTCGGGCGCGATCAAACGGTCCGTCGCTTCTTGTATCGTTTCACGCAATGCCGGGTTCGCCGCTATCAGCGCATCCCGGCGAGCCGCGATTCCGATTCGGGTCAGGAACTCGCCCTGTTCGACGGGACCATAGGGGTCTGCGCCAGCTTCGCGCGTTGCCTCGGCCAGACGGCCGAAATCAACATGCGCCGTGAGATCCGCCTCGCCGGGGGCCGTCAGGACATCATGATATTGGTGATCCTTAACCGCCTGCAGGGTCTCGCCGATATCACCCTTCCGATAACCGTAGTCGATGATTAGCCCTGCCCCGGTATTGTTCGCGATCATATGGGCAATCGCTGTCATGAAGCCTGTGGCGATCGAAGCAAACTCAACGACGCTGCCGAGCGCGGCTTGCCGGCAATTTTCGGGGATCAATTTGTTAAACGCGAAATTGGGCATGGACGCGGTAAAGACGAATTCATCCTGCGTTTCGTCATAGCCGATTAATCTTTCCGCCCAACCCGCTTTTACCCGGACAAATTGCCGAATGGGCAACGCGTCAAAAAACTCGCTGGCAATGATAATTAGGGGTTTTGCAGGGACGTCGGAAAGATTATTGGCCCATTGAACGGGGATCGAGTGCGCTTGAAGTTTTGCCTTTTGTTGTTCACGCAACGACAAACTTGTTTCAACTAGGCAGACGGTCAGGGCATCCCGAAATTCAGGAATGCCATCGATGGTTCGAAGCATGTCATCCATCATGGTGCCGCGACCCGGCCCAAGCTCGACCAACTGCACCGACGCCGGACTGCCTATCTGCCGCCAGGTTACGGCACACCAAAGCCCGATGAGTTCGCCATAGATTTGGGATATTTCGGGCGCGGTGGTGAAGTCTCCGGAAACACCAAACGGCTCCTGTTTCGAATAATAGCCATGATCGGGATTTCCCAGGCACTCGGCCATATAATCGGTGACCGGGAGCGGTCCCTCGATCCCAATTCGGCGGATGATATGGTCGCGGAGTGCGCTCAAGCGGTCCGCCGTGGGCGAAAGATAAGGTAGAGACCGAACAAAAGAA
>JAQCKY010000419.1 GCA_027592155.1 Pseudomonadota bacterium | reverse complement strand
ACCGCCGTCCGCAACGGCGACGATACGCCGGCGGCAATTCTCGCCATATTGGGCGACCACGCTGGTGTCTCCGCCCTCGATATCGACGATCAGACCTACACCCTCGAAGGGGACGCCGCCGTCCGGCACCTCTTTTCCGTTGCCGCCTCTCTCGACAGCCTTGTCGTCGGGGAACCTCAAATTTTGGGCCAGATCGAGGCGAGCCATCGCCGCGCCCAGGAAGCCGGTTTCGCCGGGCCCCTGCTCGATCAGACGGTGCAAGCCGCCTACCGGGTCGCGAAACGGTTGCGGCGGGAAACCGATATCGGCCGCCGGCCCGTCTCCATCGCCGCCGCCGCCGTACAGACGGCGCGCGATCTGCACGGCGATCTGGCAAAATGTTCAGGCCTGCTGATCGGCGCCGGTGACATGGGCGAGATCATTGCCGAAGCACTGTTGTCGTCGGGCATGGCCAATCTTGTCGTCACGCACCCGTCGGCGCGCCGGGCTGAAGGCCTTGGCCGCCGGCTGGATTGTCACGTCGCGGATTTCGATGAACTGGCGAAGCTGTCGGCAAAATCGGAAATCATTGTGACGGCCATGAGCACCCGCCATTACGTCGTCAGCGAAGAAGTCTTGACCGGCGCCATTCGGGAGCGGCGTCACCGCCCTATTCTGCTGATCGATACCGGCATCCCCGGCGATACGGAACCCGGCATTGAGAGCCTGGACGATGCGTTCCGCTACACCCTTGACGATTTTGAACGGATCACACGGGAAGGCCGGGCAAACCGCGAAGCGGAGGCGGAGCAGGCGTGGCTGATTTTGGATGCCGAGCTTGAGACATTTTTGACCCGTTTTGCCGAGCGCGAGGCCGTCCCGCCCCGAGAGAGGCTGAGCAAGCAGCATGACGAGACCAGTCCCGAGGACGAGGATCAAAACCGATGAGTGATAGCCTGGAAGGCAAGCTTGATAGTCTCGTCACGCGTTATGAGGAATTGCAGGACCTCATGGCCAGTCAAAACGCGATGGACGGCCAAGAATTCGTGAAGATGTCCAAGGAATACGCGGATCTCGCCACCATCGTTGAGGCCGTCAACGAACTGCGTGCGGCACAGGCGGAGATCGGCGACCTGGCCTCCATGGTCGCGGATGAGCAAGACGCCGAGGTTCGGGCGATGGCCGAGGAGGAGTTCCACGTGCTCAAAACTCGAATTCCCGAGCTCGAACGGAATATTCAACTGCTGCTGCTGCCCAAGGATGATGCAGACGAAAAAAACGTTATTCTTGAGGTTCGGGCCGGCACCGGCGGCGATGAGGCCGGGCTCTTCGCGGCCGACCTGTTCAGAATGTATCAGCGTTACGCGGAAGAACACCGGTGGACCTTTGAGGTCATCGACGCGAATGAAAACGGCATCGGCGGCGTCCGCGAAGCGACGGCAAACATTACCGGTCGCGGCGCATTTGCCAGACTGAAATACGAATCCGGCGTTCACCGGGTCCAGCGGGTGCCCGAAACCGAATCGCAAGGCCGCATCCATACGTCAGCGGCGACCGTCGCCGTTTTGCCGGAAGCCGAAGAGGTCGATATCACGGTGGAGACAAAAGACCTCCGCGTCGATACCTATCGCGCCCAAGGCGCCGGCGGCCAGCACGTCAACAAAACCGACAGCGCCATTCGCATTACCCACCTCCCGACGGGTATCGTGGTGACCTGCCAGGACGAAAAATCCCAACATAAAAACCGTGCCAAGGCGATGAAGGTCCTACGCGCCCGGCTCTATGAAAAAGAACGCTCCGAGCAGGACGCGGAACGGGCGGCCAACCGCAAAAGCCAGGTGGGCTCGGGCGATCGGTCCGAGCGCATCCGGACCTATAATTATCCGCAAGGCCGGGTTACGGATCACCGGATCAACCTGACGCTCCATAAAATCGAGCGCGTCATGGAGGGCGATCTGGATGAGCTGATCGACGCACTCGCCTCCGAGGATCAAGCGAGCCGCCTGACAGAACTACAGTAATGCCACCCACCACCCTTGCCGCAGCACTCGACGATGTTGAAGCGCGGCTTAAAGAAGCCGCCATCGAGGATCCCCGGTTCGAGAGCCGCGTCCTGGTCGCGCGCGCGGTCGGTCTCTCCGTCGGTGAGGTGCTATTCTACAGCCGGCGTCCGATAAGCCCCGCCGAGGCATCGCAGATTGCCCGTTACACGGAGGAACGGTCGAAACGCCGGCCGGTCTCCCATATATTTGGGGAAAAGGAATTTTGGAGCCTGACCTTTGAGGTCACCCCGGACGTCCTGACGCCCCGGCCCGATACGGAGACCCTGGTCGAAGCAGCGCTTGAACTAATCCCCGACCGGGACCGAACGCTCTCGGTTCTTGATCTTGGTGTCGGCAGCGGCTGTATCTTGATATCGCTCCTCACCGAGCTTCCCCAGGCTTATGGTGTCGGTGTCGATATCGACTTTGACGCCTGCCTCGTGGCCCGCCGGAATGCCGTTCGGCTTGGCCTCGACAACAGATCGGCCATCATTCAAGGGGACTGGATATCCGCGATCGGCGGGAAATTCGATCTCGTTCTATCGAACCCGCCTTATATCCCAATCGGCGAAATTGAGACGTTGGAGCCCGAGGTCCGGGATTATGAACCGAGGCTGGCACTCTCAGGGGGCCGAGACGGGCTGGACTGCTACAAAAGGATATTAACGGGCGTCGGTACCGTTATAAGGCCAGGGGGCAGCCTGTTGCTGGAGGTTGGCAGCGGCCAGGCACCGTTGGTTTCGGCGATGGCCCGGCAGAATCCCCTATTCCGTGTTAAAACCACAACCGATCTCGGAAAGGTAGAGCGTTGCGTTTTAGCAACAGTTATTGATCATTAAGTAATAGGTAAAATTTTAGTTTGAATTATATCTCCAGCCGTCTAGGCTGAGGCTGTGGATTTGGTTGTGTCCTTGAGAGACCGAAGCCGTTTTGGGGACGGTAAAATCCACACTTCCGGGATAGCCTAGAAGTATGTTTACGACCTTCGCGTTGCAGGTCATGGTCAACAAGTATGGTTGACCAGAAGAGCGCCGCAAAATTACTTAAGCTTTATACAACTGAAGAACGAGAGTAATGAAACAAGGTACTAACCAACGCCGGTCACGTCGTGGCAGCGGCAACGGCAAACGTCCGTCTAAAAACAGCAATTTTGATAGTAACGGCCCAGACATTAGGGTCCGAGGCAACGCCCAACAGGTACTTGATAAGTATCTCGCGTTAGCACGCGATGCCACGTCGGCGGGTGACCGGGTCGCGTCGGAAAATTATTATCAGCACGCCGAGCATTATTATCGCATTCTCCATGCGAATTCCGGCGATGACCGGCGTAATGGCGAAGGGGGCAACCGAAACCCACGGCCGGCAAATACTCCGGCGAATCCCGACGGTGCCGCCGAGGCGATGGATCAGCAAGATTTCGAAGCGCAACAACAAGCCGAGGCC
>JAQCKY010000418.1 GCA_027592155.1 Pseudomonadota bacterium | reverse complement strand
GGAAAGAGCCCAACGCGGAAACGATTGAGGCTGTCGAAGAGGCGATGGCGGAATATGCGGTCATTGTCTTGCGCGACCAGCATATTACCGATGAGCAGCAGATTGCCTGGTCCCGCCATTTTGGCCCGCGTGAATCGCCGTCGGGGCCGATTTCAGCGTTCGGGAGCGGCGGATACCGGCTGCCCCAATATTTATTCGATGCGTCCAATCTTGATTTGAACGGAGAAATTTTGCCTCCCGATCATCCCCGGCGCGCCATGCGTGGCGGGGACCGGCTGTGGCATACGGATTCTTCTTTCAATCCGCTTCCGACAAAATGGTCGATGCTCTCAAGCCGCATCGTGCCGCCGCAAGGCGCTGACACAGAATTCGCAGATGCGCGCGCTGCCTATGATGCCCTTGACGATGAGATGAAGTCGAAAATCGACGGCCTGATCGCGATCCATGACATTTGTTACTCGCGCAAATTGGGCGGGCTGGAGGAAATTACCGACGCGTTGCGCCAGGCTCAGCCGCCGGCCAACCAGCCGCTTGTCAGAACCATACCGCGCTCCGGGCGGCGGGCGCTGTTGGTCGGGGCTCATGCCGAAAGCATCGTTGGCATGGACTACGCGGAAGGAAATCGGCTGCTTCGCGAGTTAACGGATTTCGCCACTCAATCGCAGTTCGTCTATAGCCATGCTTGGCGGACGGGTGACCTTGTCATTTGGGATAACCGCTGCACCCTGCACCGGGCGACACCGTTCGACGATATGACCTATAAGCGCGACATGCGCCGCACCACGGTCGACGAGTTCGCCCCGGCTTGGGCCGCGGTGGGGTAGTCGCTCTAGGACCAGAGCTTGTCACTGGCGATCCGGGCACCTTCGACCAGCGCATCGAATTTGGCCCAGATGACGGTCGGATGAACTTCCGTGTGATAGCAGGCTTGAGACGAAAAGCCGCAATCCGCACCGGCGATGACGTTATCGCGGCCGACCCGGTCGGCGAACCGTATCAGGCGCTCGGCGATCAACTCCGGATGCTCGACCGTATTGCCCGCGTGGGTAATGACGCCTGGAATGACGGTCTTGCCATCGGGCAATTTCACATCTTCCCACAGATGATATTCATGCTCGTGGCGGACATTCGCCGCCTCGAAGGAATAGGCACTCGCGTTGACCTTGAGCATATGTTCCACGACGTCGCTTAAGGAGGCTTCATACAGGCGCGGGCCGTCATTGATGCCGTAACATGTGTGAAAGCGGATATTTTCCGGCGGAATGCCGCGTAACGTGTGGTTTAGGCATTCGATATACATGTCCGCCCACTTGGCCTTTCCGGCATCGTCCAATGGAGAATCGTGAAAATGCTCCGACATAAAGGGGTCGTCGATCTGGACGATCAAACCCGCATCGACGATCGCGAGGTATTCTTGTCGCAGCGCCTCGCCCGCCTCCGTATAGAATTCCTCTTCGGTGGCGTAATACTGATTGGAGCCCACCCCACTGGGTGCGGAGGCTGGAAGGAACGCCGCCGTGCACTCAACGCCGCTCAGCGCAGCTTTGAGATTCTCGATGTCTCGTTTCACTGCCTCCTGGCCTTGGTATTTTACCGGGCCGGTGCAGACCATGGGGCTGGTCGGCGCGACGCCGCCACCGCCCATCGCGCGGGCAAAATACTCCTCGTAATATTCGGGAAAGGCGTTGACCTCGGCGCCAAATTTTTGAAGTCCTGTGCCGGGTCCCGGTTCGAACCCCGTGAGCCGTTCCCGCACGTAGGTAAAGAAACCGGGCTTCGATAATTCACCGTCGGTTACGATATCAATCCCTGTGTCTGCCTGCCGGCGAACCAGGCCGGTCACGGCGGACTGCAAATGCCGGTCGTAGGCCTCTGCATCGTAACCGGACCCTGAATATTTTGCCTTCATGGCGTCGAGAAGCTCCACCGGTCGCGGCATGGAACCGACATGAGTGGTGAGAATTCGATTGGACGTGTTAGCCATTGCGGCCTCCCTATTTATAAGCGTTGAACCAGCCGAGCGTCTCCAAGGTGGGGCCGGTGGGAATATATTCCGCGGCCGTCCAGCCGTCATAGCCCATTTCATCCAGCGCCTTGAAAAAAGCAGGGAAGTCGACGCTGCCGGAACCGGGCTCGCCGCGTCCCGGTACGTCGGCGAACTGAATATGGCCGATGTGGTCGAGGTTCTTTTTGACGCTTCCGGCCATGTCGGCGCCCTCTGTGACATAGAGGTGGAACGTATCGAACTCGACCGCGACATTGGGATGGTTTGCTTCGGCGACGACTTCCAAGGCTTCGGCGGTGGTGGTGACGACGGCATTGGGCCGGGCCCCGGGGTTGAGGGGTTCGACGAGAACTTTGACACCGATATCGCCGAACATGTCCCCGGCGGTTCTGAGATATTGAGCCAGCGTCCAACGGGCGACGGAGTTGGCGACACCGTCCATCGGCGACATGGCGGGCAACACAAAGAATAACGGCTTCAATGCCTTGGCGTATTCTAATCCGGCGTTGAGGTTATGCATCGCCTCGTCGTGGAAGCCCGGCGTGGCGACAACGGATTCACCCATGGTCAGGCCTAAGCCGGGCGCGATGTTGATGACCGTCATGGTGAGGCCGGTTTTGTCCATCTCGCGGGCCAGATCGTCGACCGGGATATCGTAGAGGAATTGATATTCGACCCCCTCGAAGCCGGCATCTTTTGCGGCTTGCAGGCGGGCGGCGGGCTCATGTTCGGTGAACATCAGTGACAGATTGGCGGCCATCTTCGGCATTGTCGTCTCCCAGGAATCCTCTACGCGTGCACGGTTCGAGTGTCATTTATAGCCTGACGGGTTATGACTCGCACGCATAGGAAATTACTTCTGGAGGATGACGCCATGGAAAGAGAAATTATTCAAGTTGACGGGATGCACGACCGCCGTGATGCAACGGTAAAGTCATGACGCCGTTGTCAAAGGCGGTGAAGGCCGGAGGCTTCGTTTTTGTCTCAGGTATGCCGCCGCAGGATCCGGTAACCGGTGAAATGGTTGAGGGCGATATAAAGGTGCAGACTCGCCAATGCATGGAGAACCTAAAGATCGTGTTGGCCGCCGCCGGATCGTCGATGGATCAGGTGGTGAAGACGACGATCTTTTGCACCAATGTCGCTCATTTCGCGACGGTCAACGGTATCTACCGGGAGTATTTTTCTAACGATGAGTTCCCGGCGCGGACCTTCGTTACGGTCGGCTCCTGGCCACGTCCGTTCGATATCGAGATCGAGGTAACGGCGGTAACCTAAGCCTCTTCCATCGACGCAAAACGGACGGGGAGGATTTCCCGGACCGAAATTTTGCCCTCGTGATCTTTGTCGACGACCATGAGCTGTTGTGCCTCGTTCAGACCGGCCGGTATGACCATGCGCCCGCCCGGACTGAGTTGTTGGAGCAGGGGTGGGGGAATTAGTTCCGGGGCCGATGCAACAATGATTTTGTCGA
>JAQCKY010000417.1 GCA_027592155.1 Pseudomonadota bacterium | reverse complement strand
TCAAATTATGGACAGCATTGATCCCAATCGCACCGTCACCGGTGTCGAGCACTGGACCCAAAAGAGAACGGATGACGGGGATGTGCCGATATTCATGTGGCAGAAATGCGAGGGCGATCCCAAAGCGGCACTCGCCACAATCGTCTTCGTGCATGGCTCTTCCATGGCGTCGCAGCCGACCTTCGATCTGGAGGTGCCGGGGCGCGCCGATAGCTCGGCTATGGATTGGTTCGCCAAGCGCGGTTTCGACTGCTGGTGTGTCGATATGGAAGGATATGGCCGATCGGGCAAAGACCGCCCGATCAACTGTAATATCTCCAATGGCTCAGACGATCTCAAAGCGGCCACGGATTATATCTTTGAAAAATCAGGGGTGTCGTCGGCCCATATGTATGGAATTTCGTCGGGGGCATTGCGGGCGGGGCTTTTTGCGGAACGTTATCCGGACCGCGTGGCGCGGCTGGTCCTCGACGCCTTTGTCTGGACCGGGGAAGGGAGTCCGACCCTGGAGGACCGCAAAAAGAAACTGCCCGAGTTTAAGGCCAATCTGCGCCGGCCGATCAATCTCGATTTCGTGCGGTCGATCTTTTCGCGGGACCATGTCGGGTGTGCCGAGGACGGTGTGGTCGAGGCTTTTGCCGAGGCGATTACCGCGCTCGACGATTCCATTCCCAACGGCACCTATGTCGATATGTGCGAGGACCTGCCCCTCGTCGATCCGGAAAAGATTACCGCATCTTGCCTGATCACCCGGGGGCAGTGGGATGGAATCGCCGGTGTCGACGATCTGCTGGAGTTCTTCAAACGCCTGCCCAATCCGGACAAACAGTTCAAATTCATGGCCGGGATTTCTCACGCCAGTTTCCAGCAGAAAAACTATCTGATGGTTTATCACATGATCCATGCCTACTTCACGCAACCGGATCCGGTTTATCTGGGATAGGGAGCCGCAATGTCCATCGATATCGAAGTGCTTCTTGAACACGATCACAGCGACGATTGCCCGATCTGCCGGACCACCGATGTCGTGGCCTTTACGCTGATGCCGGCCGCCGCGTCCTGGGAGCAGGCCTATGAATTGCCGCATCTATCCGTCGCCCTGCATGGCGCGGCACAGTTTCTCGGTGTGATGATGCAGGAAGGAGCCGACCGGGCAGACCTTGAGAATGCTTTGGGAGTACTGCTCGACGACATTGAAGAGCAGATCGCCGAGGACCGGACACTTGGGGGGCCGACCCAAGGAAATGCCTAAGGTTTTTCGAACCGCAAATCTGCGGGCGGATTTGAAACCCGCCCCTACCGGTTTTTACGGCAGGGTCAAAGTAACAATCGCGCATCTGTAGGGGCCGGTTTCAAACCTGCCCTTCAACCAAAGCCCACGGCTGGGATTGTTCCGGTCACCATCCTGTTACCTAAATAGGAGGCTACGGCCGCTTGGAAATTCAACGAAGCTGACGTAAAGTCTCGACATAGAAACGGTCTTATAGAAGACCGTCAGTTCTGGGAGGAACTCATGGACGATTTCAATAAACTTATCGACCGCCGTTCGATGCTTGTCGGCACCGGAGCGGCAGTTGGCGCCGCGGCGGCCACGAGCCTGCCGTTTGGCGAGGCCTTCGCCGCTAATTTCCCTGCCCGTAATATTCAGGTCGCAATCCCGACCCGCGCCGGCGGCGGTGCAGACCGTCTTTTCCGGGCGACGTCCGGCGTTTGGAAGAAATACATTAATACCAATTTTGAACCCTCTTTCTTTCCCGGTGCGGCCGGGCGGGTAGGGTACGAAAAATATATGGGGCTCGCGGGTGCCGACGGGCACAGCCTGCTGTTCGGCAATGCGGGACCTGAGGTATTGAATTGGGTGGTCAAACCGCCGAGTTTTAACCTGAGCGATTTGGTCTATTTTGCGATGGTCGATCAAGATCCTGGTACGATCTTCGTTGACCGAAACAGCAAGTTCAAAACCATCGATGACATTGTCGCCGAGGGTAAGAAGCGAACCCTGAATGTTGGTGTTAGCCGTCTGGCTCATCCGGCAACATTGGGGGCTTTGGCTCTCGCAAAGCACACCGGCGCGAAGTTCAATGCGATTCCGCTGTCAGGTGGTCGCAACACCATCGCGGGCGTGACCACCGGCGAGATGGATTTCGGTGCCTTGCCCTCCGGCTCCGTCGTCAGCAGAAAGAACCTCAAAATTGTGCTGATGCTGGGCCACAATAATCCGATACCGGGCCGGTCCGACAACGCGCCCGTTATCAACGATAAGTTTGGGATGAATTTGCCGCCGATGATTGCCGGCGCCCGCGCCTACGCGATCAAAAAGTCGGCGATCGATAACCATCCTGATCAATTCAAGATTCTTGTCGAAACGATCCAAAAGGTATTCCCCGACCCCGATTTCATCGCAGCCTATAAAAAAACCAAGGCGCCGTTGGAGTATGTCGGTTACCGTGGGCCCGACGAGGCCGCAGAATTTGTAAAGAATACCATGGCCGTTGGCCGTGATTTTAAGCAGTTCTTGACCGGTAAGAAATCTTAAGCCAAACGCCAAAAGGATTGTTCTCGCGGCTCGCCGTCGGTGGCGGGCCGCGAGATTGTGTTTATCCTGTATAGAGCCCCCGAAACGGAATGTTGACCCATGGCAGAGCCGCCTGACGCGCCGAAATCCGAGCAAAAAGCAATCGGCGGCGAGCTGATAATTCCTATCGCCGCACTCGTATTCGCTTTTTACTATTTCTATACGATCATCGATGTTCCTTGGACGGCGCAGGTCAGTGCCTTTTTTGTCGGTTCGATTCTGGTTGCACTGGTCCTTCTCTATCTTGTCCGGGCTGCCGCTATGCTTCGGAGGGGCGAAGCGAATTTGAGCATGTCGACGTTGATATCTCCGGCGGACCTCATCCCCAAACGCCTCAAACTGTTGGTACTGACGATCGGATACATCGCCCTCGTGCGGTTTATGGGTTTTACCATCACGACATTTCTATTTTTACTGTTGTCGATGTTGGTGCTCGGCGATGGAAAGCGGAAAAGGTTGATCCTGCTCATAGCGTTGATCATGTCGCTGGGCGGTTATCTGCTGTTCATTGTTGCCTTTAAGACTCGCTTTCCGCTCGGTCCGTTCGAGGCCTTTATGAATTTGATTTTTTAACATGATTGATTTTGAACTTGGGCTTTACACCGAACTATTCGCCCGGACCTTTACGTTTTGGTGGGTGATAGTCCCGGCAATATTTTTGGGACTGATTGTCGGCGCAATTCCCGGCTTCAGCGCTGCCAATACCATTATCATTTTACTGCCCTTAACTCTGGCTATGGATCCTGAGGTCGGGCTGATCTTTATGGTGGCGCTCTACGCCTCCTCGAGAATGGGCGCAGGAATTCCGGCGATTCTGGTCAATATTCCGGGAACGGCGGGCGCCGCCGCGACGCCTCTTGACGGGTACCCCATGACCCAACAGGGCCGGGGGCAGCAAGCACTATCAATCTCCTTC
>JAQCKY010000416.1 GCA_027592155.1 Pseudomonadota bacterium | reverse complement strand
CTATTTCGCGAAATCGCCGATGACGTGACTGCGCCATCGGGAATACGCGCAAGGGCCGCAGAGATGAGCGCGATCCTGGGTGGTTGAGGAAGGGTCCCGTCGATGAAGCCGTTTAACACCTTCCGGAGGCTCGGATTTGTTACGGCCACCGCGCTGGCATTGGCAGCGTGCGGAGAGAATTCGTTTTTCGGGGCCAATATCCCCCCGCCCTTGCCCGGCGAGCGCATTTCCATTCTCGCCAATCAACGATCCATCGAGGCGGACGCGGGTGCCGCGACAACCGAAATTGTCCTACCCGCGCCGACCGTTAACCCGGATTGGCCGCAGACGGGCGGTTACGCCAATCACGCCATGCATCACATTGCCGTCGGCGATTCATTGCAGCGGGCATGGACGACAAAAATCGGTGCCGGCACGGATGACGAGGTGCGCTTGAACGCCCAGCCGATCATGGCTGCCGGTCGTGTTTATACGTTGGATTCAGAAACTGTCGCCGCGGCTTTCGATGCCAAAACAGGGGAGAAGGTTTGGGAAACCGAACTTTCACCGGAGGACGAAGAGGACGACGAGCATGTCAGCGGCGGATTAGCTTTTGAAGATGGCCGGGTGTTCGTTACCACAGGGTTTTCCGAAGTTATCGCGCTCGATAGCGCTACGGGCAAAATTTTGTGGCGAAAAAATTTCAGCGCCCCGTTCCGATCCGCGCCTACAGTTCGCGGAAATCGTATCTTCGCGATAACGATCACGAACAAGCTTTTTGCGATAAATGCTCTTACCGGTGAAAATTTATGGTCCCACTCGGGCGCAGAAGAAGCGACAAGTTTGCTGGGTGGCAGCAGCCCCGCCATCGATAACGGCATCGTCGTGGTCCCCTATTCATCCGGCGAATTATTTGCGCTGAGCACGGATACCGGACGGGAATTGTGGACGGATTCTCTCTCCGCGCCCCGCCGCTCCAATTTGTCGTCGCGGCTATCGGCGATCCGCGGACGTCCCGTCATCGACCGAGGGCTCGTTTTCGCGGTCAGCAACAGCGGGCTCATGGCGGCCATCAATCTTCGTACCGGCCGGCGGGTATGGGACCGTGAGATCGGCGGGATCGAGAGCCCTTGGGTTGCAGGAAACTTTCTCTTTGTCCTTACCAATAGTTCGGAGCTGGTTGCCGTGAGCCGGACCGACGGCCGCATTCACTGGGTTCAAGCCCTCCCCAATTTCGAGGATCCCGAGGACAAGGAAGGCCGAATTTTTTGGACCGGCCCGATCCTCGTAAATGATCGGCTGCTGGTTGCTAATTCTGTCGGCGAGGCGTTCTCTGTTTCCCCGTACACCGGTAAGATATTGGGCAAAGAAGAGATGCCCGACGGCGTTTCTATTGCACCGATTGTGGCCGCCGGCTCGGTCTATATTCTGTCCAACAACGCGGAATTGGTTGCGTACCGCTAGCAGGCTGCTTTAAACAGCCGACTTACACTTAATCGAGACCTAAACATGACCTTAACGGTTGCTATCGTGGGGCGCCCCAATGTGGGGAAGTCCACCCTGTTCAACCGCCTGGTGGGGCGGAAGACGGCGCTTGTCGACGACCTGCCGGGCGTCACCCGTGATTGGCGCGAGGGCGATGGCCGGATTGGCGATCTCGACATCAAGATCATCGATACCGCCGGTCTCGAAGACGCCTCGGGCGATATTCTGGAAGCCCGTATGCTGGCCCAGACACGGGCCGCCCTGGCCCACGCCGATGTCGCACTGATGGTTATCGACGCCCGGGCCGGCGTCACACCAATGGATGCTTTTTTCGTCAAGGAACTCCGGACAACCCATCTCCCCATCATCCTCGCCGCCAATAAAGCTGAGGGCCGCGCCGGTAGCGCCGGACTGATTGAGGCCTATTCCCTCGGGCTCGGCGAGCCTCTGGGCATATCCGCCGAACATGGCGAAGGAATGGCGGACCTCTACGATGCCCTGCGGCCCTTCGCCGAGGCCAAGCCTAAAGACAACAAGCCCAAGGTCACGACGGATACGGATGGGGAACACGGAATTCCACAGATGGCCATTGTCGGGCGGCCCAATGCCGGGAAATCGACTTTGGTCAATCAACTGGTCGGCTCTGAGCGGGTGCTCACCGGCCCCGAGGCCGGGATAACCCGGGATGCCATCGCCGTCGACTGGGAATATAAAGGGCGGCCGATCCGCCTTATCGACACTGCCGGGTTACGGCGCCGCGCGAAGGTGGACGGACGGCTTGAACGCCTGTCGGCAGCGGATTCTTATCAGGCCATCCAATACGCTCAATTGGTTGTCCTGGTCCTAGACTCCCAGACATTGTTGGAAAAACAAGACCTTACCATTGCCCGCCAGGTTGCCGAAGAAGGCCGCTGTCTGATCATTGCAGTCAATAAATGGGATCTCGTTAGAAATAAACGGGAGGTATTGGACGACCTCCGCTACCGGCTTGAAAAGAGCTTACCTCAGCTCAAAGGAATTCCGGTGGTGACGCTTTCCGCCAAAACCGGTCAAGGCGTCAGCAAACTATTGCCCGAGGTCCTCAAGCTTTATGACATCTGGAATAAACATATCGGTACCGGCGCGCTCAACCGCTGGCTCGAGGGAATGACCGAACGGCATCCGCCGCCGGTGGTCGCGGGCCGAAGGTTGAGAGTGCGCTACATGACGCAAGCCAAAAGCCGGCCGCCGACTTTTGTGTTGTTTTCAAGCCGCGCCGATTCCATCCCCGATCATTATCAGCGTTATTTGGTGAACGGAATTCGCGAGGACTTCGATCTGCCGGGCGTGCCGATACGGCTCTACCTTCGCAAAGGCAACAACCCCTACGCCCCGGAATAGCCTTCCAGAGTGTGGCTACGAAGCGCTGATTCCGATTATCGAATTTACCGGCAGAGCCACCGATAATCCGACCAGGATTAACCACGTCGACATGGCCCCAATCGCCCGCCCCGTGCGGCGCCAAAGAAGGTTACCGGTTTCCGCATGGAGGCTGACGGCATGAATAAGTCTTGCCCCAATCAACGCTACCCCGGCCACATGTAACCAGACCGCGCCTGTTCCGGTAAGCTCATTGCACAGCAACAGCAACAAGAGCATCGGCAAATATTCCGTCAGGTTCCCGAATACGCGAATGCGGGTTGAAAGATCGGCGTCGTCGGCATCCCCCCATAAGACGTCAAGCTTGGCTCGTTTGAGCGGAACCCGGATCGATAAAACTGCCATAAACAGCCCCAAAATCGCGGCGTACTGTGTGGTAATCGGTATTGTATTCATAATCCTTCTCTTCCCAACTTTGGTCACAATATTTTAATATGTTATCTATAATATAAAATGATACTCAACATATTAATGCAGACAAAAGAGATGCCCCTCAGCAAGGAACATAAACAAGAGACGCGGGATCGAATTGTGAATATGGCTGGACGGTTATTCCGGCGTCATGGATATGAGGGCGTTGGAATCGACGCCATTATGGCCGAAGCTAAATTA
>JAQCKY010000415.1 GCA_027592155.1 Pseudomonadota bacterium | reverse complement strand
AACTCAGTATGAGGACCCGGGGAAAGGTCCTCACCCTGAGCCAGTCGAAGGGGGAGGTGGCACCACATGTTTCGATAAACTCAGCATGAGGCCTAGGGAAATAAACCCTCGTCCTGAGCCTGTCGAAGGGCGAGTTTCAGGCAGGCTGCGATAGACCCGAAACGGCCAACCGGTCAAACATCACTCTTGCCCGAAGCCTGGATGGCGGACCACACCTTGAGTGGTGTCAGCGGCATATCCAGATGGGTAACGCCGTAGGGCTCGAGGGCGTCCAGGATGCCGTTGACCACGGCGGGCATCGCGCATGCGCATCCGACCTCTCCCGCCCCCTTGGAGCCGAGCGGGTTATTCTGCGTCGGATGGGGATTGTCGATGATCTCGATATCGCAAAAATCGCTGCCGCGCGGCATCGCATAATCCAGGAAGGAGCCGGTTTGCAATTGACCGGTTTCCGGATCGTAGGACACGTCTTCCATCATGGCCTGCCCGGTCGCTTGCCCGATGCCGCCGAGGATCTGTCCGCGGAACGTCAGCGCATTGATCACCGTACCGACATCGTTGACCGCGACATAGCGCACGATGGTCGCGCTGCCGGTCTCGGGGTCCACTTCGACCTCGCAAGCGTGACAGCCGTTGGGGTAGTTCGCCGCCTTGCCTTCGAAGTCGGCATATTCCTCGAGCCCGGGCTCCGCACCGTCCGGCAGGTTGGCGGGATCGAAGGACGCCGCGACCACGTCGGCGAGGGATACACTTTTATCCGTGCCCGCAACCCGGAAAGCGCCGGCGTCGAACTCGATATCGGCGACGGCGGCCTCGAGAACGTTACCGGCGACCTGCTTGCCCTTTTCGATGATCCCGGTGCCGGCGAGACGGGCGGCGTTGGAGCCCATGACGGAAACCCGGGATCCACCGGTGCCGTTGCCCGACTCCTGGGCGTCGGTATCGCCTTCAATCACAGTGATCTTATCGGTATCGATGCCGAGTTGGTCCGACGCCAAAAGGGCGTACATGGTCGGGTGACCCTGACCCTGCTCCGTCGTGCCGGCGATGATTGTCAGCGATCCGTCCGGATTGAAGCGGTAGGTGACGAACTCATGACCCACACCGGCGGCCTGCTCGACATTATTGGCGAGACCGAAACCCCGCAACAGACCGCGGGATTTGGAGTCCTGCCGCCGTGCCTCAAAACCGTCATAGTCGATTGCTGTTAGGGCTTGCTCCATGTTGGAGCCGAAATCACCGCAGTCGTAAACCGTGCCCAGCGGCATCTTGTAAGGCATGGCGTCGGCCGGGATAACATTACGCCGCCGTAATTCGATGCGGTCGATCCCGACTTGATGGGCCGCAACGTCGACAAGCCGCTCCATGATGAACGTGGAGTCCGGCCGGTTTGAGCCGCGATAGGGGCCGGTCGGCGCGCAATTTGAATAGGCGCCCTTGATGTTGAAGTGACAGGTTGGCGTCGTATAGACGTTGACCATGCCGATCAGGCTGAGGTGGGTATGCATCATGCCCATCGGCCCGAAAAAGGCGCCCAGATTGGCCAGGCTGTGCACCCGCACGCCGAGAAATTTTCCGTCTTTATCGAGGGCCAGCTCGGCGTCGACCACCTTGTCGCGGCCATGCTGATCGGTATGGAGAGACTCCGTTCGCTCATTCTCCCACCGCACCGGACGCCCGACTTTCTTGGCCGCCCAGATCGTCAGGATGGATTCCGCATAGAAGCCCTTCATGCCGAAGGAGCCGCCCATATTGCCGGTAATGATGCGGAAGTTTTCCGGCTCGGTATGAAATATCTGGTTCGCCAAAACACCCTTCATGGCGAACGGGCCTTGGGTCGGCAAATAGAGGGTCCAGCGCCCGGTTTCGGCGTCGTAATCCGCCACCGTGTTGCGGTTCTCGATGGTGTTGGGGGAAACCCGGTTGACCGTCAGCCGGTGTTTGACGACATGATCCGCCGCCGCGAAGGCTTTTTCGGTCGCCTCTTTGTCGCCGTAATCGCTGTTGAACGCCAGATTATCCGGCCGGTCGGCATAGCGGGGCGCGGCGTCGATCAACGAGGCCGAATCCGTTGCCGCCTCCAGCGGTTCATAATCCACCTCGATCAACTCGGCGGCGTCCCGCGCTTGGGCCAGCGTTTCGGCGACGACATAGGCAATCTCGTGACCGGCCATGCGGGCCATGTCGGTGGCGAGTATATGCCGTTTGGCGACAAAAATAGTCGAGGTGTCGAGGCCTGGGATCGGCGGCATGACGTTGGGCAGCGGGCCGATATTATCGGCCTCCATGTCGGCGCCGGTCAAAACGCAGAGCACGCCGGGCGCTGCTTTTGCCGCGGTCGTATCGATGCCCTTGATCCGCGCAAAGGCGTGGGGCGAGCGTAAGACGTACCCGAAAGTCTCGTTGGGCAGACGAACGTCGCCTGTATAAGTTCCTTCGCCTTTGAGGAGGATCGGATCTTCATAACGGGGGACGGATTGGCCGACAGCGACGATACCCATGCTGGCTTACTCTCTATTCTATTATTTGATCGTGACGATGATTACGCATCCTGAGCCCTAATTAGATACTGTGGGGCCGGTCAGTTCCATGACAATTTCAAGTTCGGCCGATCCGGCTTCGAGAAATTGTATGTCGATGGGAAACGGCCCGCGCGTGACGGCGTTGGTCAGCGCATCGGCAAGGCCCTCCAGGATGGTTTGTTCCAGCGACGCATAACCACCCCGTACCAGACCAACCACAATGACATATTCCGGTTTCGAGATGTCGGGCTCCAGGCCGAAGATATAGGCATGCTCGATATCGTCGGCCCATTTCGGAATCTCTGTCTCCAGGCACGCGACGAGGCCGGCCGGCAAATTGGCCGGCAAACCAATCCGCGAGTTATCGTTTTCCCGCTGGGGTGCCGGCGGTGCGCCGGTCGCAACGTCGTGCAACCATTGCACTTCGTCGTTTCCAAACACCTTGTGCAATTCCTGTCCGGGGTTCAGGACCACCTGATAGTCACCGTCGATCATGGTGAAAACCACATGCCCCTGCAGGCCGACGAAGGCCATCTCGCCCTCGGCCCAATCGGACAAACGGTCTTCGGTATCGAACAGCATCAAGGTGGGCTGGCCGTCGTGATCGACGATCACCGGTTTGATCGACATGCCATCGGCACTGTTGACCGCACCCGGCTCTTCGACAGGCAATTCCGAGACCGGCACCAGCACTTCTTCCTGCATCAGCAGATTGTAGAAGGCTTCCACCTTGCCGACTTCGTTCATTGCCTTCGACAACGCGGTGTCGAGCGGTGTCATATTATCGTTGGCGTTATCCACCGTTATGGATGGGCGCCTGGAACTCGGCGAAGAAGTCATTGCCCTTGTCGTCGACGACGATGAAGGCCGGGAAGTTCTCCACTTCGATGCGCCAGATCGCCTCCATCCCGAGGTCGGCATACTCCAGCACCTCGACCTTGCGGATGCAGTCCTGCGCCAGCGCCGCCGCCGGCCCGCCGATCG
>JAQCKY010000414.1 GCA_027592155.1 Pseudomonadota bacterium | reverse complement strand
AGGGGTCGTTCCGGCGCTAGGTGAAGCGCTGAGCAAACGACAATACGCCGAGCTGACCCCGGTTCAGCTTGCCGTCCTCGCCGCCGAAGCAAAAGATGCCGACATGCTGGTATCGGCCCAGACCGGGTCCGGCAAAACCGTCGCCTTTGGCCTGACATTGGCGCCGACCTTATTGGAAGGCGAAGAGCGCTTCAGCCGTGCCGGCAAACCGTTGGCCCTGGCCATCGCCCCGACCCGGGAACTGGCCCTCCAGGTTCAGCGCGAATTGCAGTGGCTCTATGAAATGACGGGCGCTTCCGTCGTCTCCTGCGTCGGCGGCATGGATACGCGGACCGAACGCCAGACCCTGGCCCGCGGCGCGCACATCGTCGTCGGCACCCCGGGACGGCTGCGTGATCACATCGAGCGAGGTGCGCTGGACCTTAGCGGGCTCAAGGCCGTCGTGCTCGATGAAGCGGATGAAATGCTCGATATGGGATTTCGCGACGACCTCGAGTTTATTCTAGGCTCCGCGCCTGCCGAACGGCGCACGCTTATGTTCTCCGCGACGGTGCCGCGCGCCATTGCCAATCTCGCCAAACGGTACCAGCGCGATGCGATACGCATCGTCACATCGTCAGAAAAAGAACAGCATCTCGACATCGATTACCGCGCCTTCACCGTCGCCGCCAACGACCGGGAAAACGCGATTATCAATGTGCTGCGCTATTTCGAGGCCAGCACGGCCATCGTCTTTTGCGCCACCCGGGCCACCGTCAACCGGATGACCAGCCGCTTTACCAACCGGGGCTTTTCCGTCGTCGCCCTCTCGGGTGAATTAAGCCAAGCCCAGCGAACCCACGCCCTGCAGTCTTTAAGAGACGGGCGCGCCCGCCTCTGCATCGCCACCGACGTCGCGGCGCGCGGCCTCGATCTGCCAAATCTGGAACTGGTCATCCACGCCGACTTGCCGAAAAACCGTGAATCCCTATTGCATCGAAGCGGCAGGACCGGACGGGCGGGCCGCAAGGGTGTCAGCGCCTTGATCGTGCCTCACAACGCGCGCAAACGAACCGAACGGCTGTTTCAGACCGCCAATATCGAAGCAACCTGGGCCAAGCCGCCCTCGGTCAATGAAATCACCCAGCGTGACGATGAACGGATCCTGGACGATCCGGCGCTCGCCGAACCCGTCCAGGAAAATGAGCGCGCGTTTGCACAAGGATTATTGGACCGCTACGGCGCCGAGCAAGTCGCCGCCGCCTTTGTCCGCCTGCAGCGCGCCGGCAGGTCCGCACCCGAAGAATTAGACGACACGCCGCTACGATCGGAGCCGAGCGAACGAGCGCCTCGGTCTCCCCGCGCACCCCGGAAGCGGGACACCGGTGGCGAAGGACAGGGCGGCGACCGCTTCAAGGATAGTGTTTGGCTCTCCGTTTCGGTCGGGCGCAAACATACGGCCGAACCCCGCTGGCTGCTACCCATGTTGTGCCGCGCCGGTGAGATCACCAATCGTGAAATTGGCGCCATCAGAATTCAGGAAACCATCACCTTTGTCGAACTGACGGCGGGCAGTGTCGATAAGTTCCTCGAAGCACTGGGCCCCAGCCGAAAATTGGAAAAGACGATCACCGTCGATCGCCTGAAGGAAATGCCGGCGGTGCTTTCGGACCCATCCTCCGGGGCTGATGCCATAATGGAGTCGTCGGAGCCGACAGCGCCCCGTGCCCCCGCTGCACCGCGCCGCGAAAAGCCGTATGAAAAACGGAAAACCTATGCTGGCCCCAAGCCCGCGCCGAGAGCGGCCAGGACATCGAATCCCAACGCAAAACCTAAACCGACACAACGCTTTGACCGGCCCCGCGACGATGAAGTCACTACCAAGCCTGACGCCGAGAACGCTGTCGATAGTTTCGGGGAGAGACCTTCACGAAAGCCACAATCGAAAGCCAAGAAGAAGGGCAAAAAGAAATTTCAGCCAAGATCGGGTGGCAAACCCAGTAAGAATTCTTGGGAGAACACTTGGGCGCGATCGGCGGAGCCCGCCCCAGACACATCATCAAAAAAGTCCGGTGGCAAAAAGAAAAACCGGAAAGCCCGGGCCGCCCTCGCAGATGAGCCGAGACGGCGCATCATGGGCACCTTGAGCGTGAAAGACGCCAGACCTGTGTCTCCCGGTTCTACGCCGCTAAAGAGAAAGCGACCTAACCCCACTGAGTAAGTCAGTTTACTGAGTGGTCAGTAAAGCCCATTGAGCTTCCCCCTATGATCAAGATTAGATTAAACTGATACTCGACGGGTTTAGAGATATGAACCTAATCGCCGAACTTTGGCATCGCCACCTGGCGTTTGTACTTTCAAAACTGACTTTGGACTTACGATCCGTTTTCAATCTCTGTCCGGGAAAACACTCATGATCAAACATTTACCATCCGCAGTTGCCCTGGGAGGCCTGCTCGTTCTTGCCATGCCGACCAACGCATCAGCGCACTCCACCACCTCGTCCCACAGCTGTGCAGCGGGCCAAACGACCGTACAAATTTTGGGATCCGCCGGACCTCGCTTCGATGCTGAACGTGCGTCGTCGAGTTATCTATTATGGGTTGGCGGCAAAGCAAGAATGCTCGTCGATATGGGCGGAGGCGCCTATCTGCGCTTTGGGCAGTCCAATGCCAAGTTAAGCGATCTCGCCATGGTCGGGATCAGCCACCTGCATCCCGACCATGTCTCCGATTTGCCGGCATTCCTGTGGCTGAGCCACGCCATGCGCAAGGAAACACTCCCCATTTTCGGCCCCTCCGCCGGCAAAGGCGTGCCAAGTGCGCGCGGTATCGATTATGCGCCGGATTTTAAGACATTTTTGTCACGCCTCTTCGACCCAAACACGGGTGCTTTTATGGTAATGGGTGGCACGTTGGGGGCTAAAAAGCGAAACGGTGTGCGCCTGGATGTCGGCGTCATCGATGTTCTGAAATCGGAGCCCTCGGCGGTATTCGAAGGTAAAGGCCTGAAAGTAACGGCAATCGGAATTCCACATGCGAACATGCCGACGCTCGCCTATCGTGTAGAGACAAGTGACGGTTCGGTCGTCTTCAGTTCCGATCAAACCGGCACCAATCCAACCTTCGCTAAATTTGCCAAAAACGCGAATGTGCTAATTATGCACATGCAGACGCCGGTCGGCGCCAAAAACCCGCTTCACGCCGAACCCGCTGTCGTCGGACGTGTTGCTCAAGAAGCCCAAGTTGGGCGGCTGATTGTCAGCCACATCGGCACAAAAGGTGCAAAGTTGAAAGCCGCTGTCGAAGACATCAAAAAGGTTTACAAAGGCCCGGTAACGGTCGGTGCTGACTTACAGTGCACGCCGGTCATGCGATGATCGCCAAGGCCGAACCTAACGGTCTTTTCAGTCCGTTTGAACAAGCCTATAGTCCCCCCGCCAGACGGTCGGATGGCCACTGTTGAGTTGGGCAACCAATTTGAGAGAGGAAAGTCCGGGCTCCACGGAAACACGGTGCCGGGTAACACCC
>JAQCKY010000413.1 GCA_027592155.1 Pseudomonadota bacterium | reverse complement strand
CCACCGATTGCCCGCCGGAAGAAATGGACGCCGAAGATCCGCTGTTCATTCTCTATACGTCCGGATCGACGGGTCAGCCCAAGGGCGTGCTGCACACCACCGGCGGCTATATGGTTTATGCGTCGATGACCCATCAATATGTCTTCGACTATCACGATGGTGACATTTATTGGTGCGCCGCCGATGTCGGCTGGGTCACTGGGCACAGCTATATTATATACGGCCCGCTCGCCAACGGCGCGACCACGGTGATGTATGAAGGTCTGCCCAACTGGCCCGACGCGTCGCGCATCTGGCAGGTGGTCGACAAGCATAACGTCAATATTCTCTACACCGCGCCGACCGCGCTGCGCGCCCTGATGCAACAGGGCAACGATCCGGTCACCAAAACCAGCCGCAAATCGCTGCGCCTGCTGGGCAGTGTCGGGGAGCCGATCAACCCCGAAGCCTGGGAGTGGTACTACCACATCGTCGGCGAGGGCCGCTGCCCGATCGTCGATACCTGGTGGCAGACCGAGACGGGCGGCATCTGCATCACCCCGCTGCCCGGCGCGACCATGCTCAAACCCGGCTCGGCGACCCGGCCGTTCTTCGGCATCAAACCGGCCCTGGTCGACGGCGACGGCAAGATCATGGAGGGCGTAGCGTCCGGCAACCTGGTCATTACCGATTCCTGGCCCGGCCAGATGCGCACCGTCTATGGCGACCATAAACGTTTCATCGAAACCTACTTCTCCGCCTATCCCGGCATGTACTTCGCCGGTGACGGCTGCAGCCGCGACGCCGACGGATATTACTGGATCACCGGCCGGGTCGATGACGTGATCAATGTCTCGGGTCATCGCATGGGCACCGCCGAGGTTGAAAGCGCCTTGGTCGCCCATCCCAAGGTTTCCGAAGCCGCGGTCGTCGGTTACCCCCACGACATCAAAGGCCAGGGCATCTACGCCTACGTCACTCTGATGGCCGGTGTCGAGGACTCCGACGATCTGCACAAGGAACTGGTGCAGTGGGTCAGAAAGGAAATCGGCCCCATCGCCTCACCGGACCTCATCCAATGGGCACCCGGCTTGCCCAAGACCCGATCCGGCAAAATTATGCGCCGTATTTTGCGCAAAATCGCCGAGGGCGACCCGAGTAATCTCGGCGACGTCTCAACGCTGGCCGACCCCAGCGTGGTCGATAACCTGGTCGAGAATATGGTGAATAAGGTCTAAGTTCCGGGACTTTTTGCGCAAAATAAATTCTGCAAAATCGGACCCTCACCCTGAGCTTGTCGAAGGGCGAGGTGGCACCTCATACTTCGACAAGCTCAGCATGAGGGTAATAAATCGTCCTGCTCCGCCCCCAGGGGCAGCGAGGGAGAAGCGGCGGCAATCAAACGTGCTGGTCGATGAGGATGGTGTTCCCGTCGGGGTCGGTGATCATGAAGCTGGCGGGGCCGGTGGTGGTTTCATCGGCTTCGCTGACAAAAGCAACGCCGTCGGCTTTTAGTTGTTTTTGCAGGTCCCGGACGTCGGTGAAGTCGGAGAGAGCCTGAGTGTTGTCGTCCCAGCCGGGGTTGAAGGTGAGGATGTTGTTTTCGAACATGCCCTGGAAAAGCCCGATGGTGCAGCGTTCGTTTCTCGTGATCATCCATCCTTGCGCAGGATCGCCGCCGACTTCGGTAAAGCCGAGCTTTTCGTAAAAGGCTTTGGACGCCGCGAGGTCTTTGACCGCGAGGCTGTTCGAAAAGGCACCAAGTTTCATGAGTTTTCCTTTGCTTTGAGTTTTGCGTGCGGCCTTATCCCGCCTGGGCGAGCAGTTGCTCAATCTGAGCGACATTAGCGCCGCGGTTCAGTTCAGCGAACAAATCCTTCGCCGTCTGCCAATGCTGCCGCGCGGCATCGCCGTCACCCCGCATCTGGGTGATCAAGCCGAGGTTCAGATGATCGCCGGCTATGGCTTCTTTGTTGCGGCGCTCTTCTTCGATCTTCAGGGAATTGCGGAAGCAGGATTCGGCTTCATCGAGACGGTTCTGAGCGCGGTAGATCAAACCGAGATTTCCGTAAGCCGTCGCGGTGATGTCCTTGCGGCCGAGCGGACCGCTGATTTCCAGCACGGCTTTGAAGTGATCTTCGGCGACGGTAAAATCCTGGATCATGATGGCGGCATGACCGAGGCCGGCGTGGGCGTTGGCGATGCCGGTCTGGTTGGAGAGTTGCTGTTCCAGTTCCAGGGCTTTGTCAAAATAAGCCGCAGCACGCCGCCATTCTTCTTTCTGCAGGAGGATCTGCCCCATCACGGCATTATCCGATGCCATGGCTTCGTTGTGGCCGAGAGCCTCGCTCTCCGATAGGGCGGCGATGTAATAATCCTCGGCAGCGTCCAACTCGCCATCGAGGAAGGCTTGTTGGCCGAGGGAGCGGAAATCAGTGGACATAAGGTGCTCAGAAATCTATGGCGCGGCCGTTCTTTTCCCAGTCGCCGTAGCGGGTCGGGTCGAGGCCCTTTTTGCGGCCGCCGGTCTCCACCGGAGGCACATCCTTTTGGCCGATGTCGGCAACGGGCGTTTTCGTCGTTTCCGCCGGTTTCACGTCATCGGTTTTCTTATCGTCCGCCATTTCTGAGTCCGCCTTGTGTTGGGAGAAGTCGCCCAGTAGTAAAGACCTCTTCCCCTCTAGATCAAGGGCTTTAGCACCATTCTTTCCACCCTCACCGCATTGTTGACACCCGAGCTTGCCATCGCGGCGGCATTTACGGTGCTCGGCTCGGCGATCCGCGGCTATTCGGGGTTTGGCGCCAACATCGTTCTGGCGCCGGTTCTGGCCTTGCTGTTCGGGCCGGTCGAGGCGGTTGCCATTATGGGTTTGGTTGGGCTGGTCGCGACCGTGCCGCTGACCATTTCCGTCGCCAAGGACACAGCCTGGCGGGAAATCGCGCCGATGCTGATCGGGCTGCTAATCGTGACCCCGTTCGGTGTGTTGGCTCTGGTGTCGCTGGATCCGGGCCTGACCCGGCGGACGATCGGCGCGCTGGTCCTCGTGATGGGTCTGATCTATTTGACCGGCTGGACCTACCGGGGCCCACGCGGCATCAAGACCCGCGCCATCGTCGGTGGCATGGCCGGCTGGCTCGGCGGGTTCGCGGCCATCGGCGGGCCGGTGATGGTGCTCTATTTCATGGCGGGAAAAAGCGACGTGAAGGTACTTCGCGCCAACAACACCGTCGCGGTGGCAAGCCTGGCGCCGTTTTACCTTACCGTCATGGCATTCAGCGGTGTGATCACCCTGGACGCGGTCTATCGCGCCGGGCTCTTGTTGTTGCCCTATCTCTTGGGGCAATGGATTGGGGTGCGTTTGTTCCATATCGTATCGCAAACGATTTTCAGGAAGTTCTCCCTGTTCCTGCTGATTGTCGTCGGCGCGGTGGCCCTCATAGCCTGACATTGATCGCTTGACCTTGATCGCGATTGAGCTAAATCAATAGGTATGAATTACGTCAAAACAGGTATGTTGCTGGCCGGACTAACGGCGCTGTTTA
>JAQCKY010000412.1 GCA_027592155.1 Pseudomonadota bacterium | reverse complement strand
AGAACAGTACGCACCCCCCCGCGCCATTCCAACGGCAAAATATGGGCATCGGTCCGGTGCGCCAAATACCGGCTATTAACCCAATTTTAACCGTACCGGCGCTAATCGACAGCCTCAGAATGTAGCCGCGGCTACGGTACAAATTTGTATTTGCTAGAATGTTTCCAGATGGCATTGAGCCTTGATCAAAGACCCGGCAAAATTGTCGCCGCGCGCCGCTGCAACGACAACGCCGTGGTTTATCTGGCCCCGGGCGGCTCCTGGGAAGAGAATCCTGCGTTCGCCCGTATTGTGACCAAACCGGCCGATCAGCAACGATTGTTGCGCATAGCCCACGCGGATGCGGAAAACCGCCTGGTGTTTCATCCCCACCTCGCGGACGAGGCTAAAACAGACGAGGCTAAAACAAACGCGGCCAAACAGGCCTGAAACCTGAGCAAAGGGCAAGGCTGCATCGCCTTCTTAACCAGCCCGCCTGCTCAACAAATTTATGCAATAGGCGGCACATTCCCTTTTCCGGAACAGCCCCTTAAATATTAGATGCCGAAACCATATTCGTTATTGAACCAGAACCATTTTTCCCTAAATGACCAATTCCATGCGAAACGCACGTGCCGCTGTCCCCGAGTGATTTATACAACAATGGACGCGTCCTTCCTTACCTGTCACTGCCTGGACGAGAAGGGGTATGAAGATGTTGGCAACCAAAAAGGGCGCGCGTGCGCGACTGTGCAAGAAATCCCGACAATTCCAGACTTGTACCGCTCGGAATCGGAAAGCGACGATTTTGTTCGTCGCAAAACCGGTGGAAGGTCATCGCCTGCCCGAACGGCAGGCTGACATGCCGCCTTTTAGCATGGCTAGCGGTTAGATTTTCGTGGGTTAATCTGTTAATGTTTAGGAAGCGTTTCGACCGTATTTTCGTGAAACTGTATGGTATCGGCAGGAGTTTTCATTTGCTCGTAACAGCGGAAACAACCCAATTCATTTTCAAGGTCTTCGGAGGATTTCAGTATGGCGCGTGATTCGGATGTTCACGCCGGGTCTGCCGCGGATGTTGTTGCGTGGCTCGCCGAGCATGAGGAAATCGCGAGTATTCAGGCGGCGGTTTGCGATCTCAACGGTATCCTCCGCGGCAAACGCATTCCCACCCACCAGGCAAAAAAAGTTCTCGATGGCAGCATCCGGATGCCGCTGTCCATCGTTGGCGTCGATGTCTGGGGCGAAGATATCGTCGGCAACCAGCAGGTGTTCGCGAATGGCGATACGGACGGCTACTGTGTGCCGACCGGTCGGGGGATCATACCGGTAAACTGGACATCGCGGCCGAGCGCGCTCATTCCCCTGTGGATGTTCGAGGAGGGAGATCAGCCGTTTCTCGCCGACCCGCGCCAGGCACTCGCCCGGATTGTCGAGCGCTATCGGGTTCTCGGGCTGCGTCCCGTCGTTGCGACCGAACTGGAATTCTATCTTGTCGATCCCGATGCGGATGCCGCCACGCCGCCGATCTCTCCCTATACTGGAAAGCGCCTCGATTCCGATGCGATCCTTTCGATTGACGAACTCGATGATTTTGGCGCCTTTTTTCAGGAGGTCTATGAGGAATGCGGCAAGCAGGGTATTCCCGCGGATGCGGCGCTTGCCGAGAACGGCGTCGGGCAGTTTGAAATCAACATGCGGCATACAGCCGACCCGCTCAAGGCGGCGGATGACGCGGTGCTGTTCAAGCGATTGGTCAAAGGGGTGGCGCGGAAGCACCGGCTTTCGGCAACCTTTATGGCCAAGCCGTACGGCACCCGGTCTGGAAACGGGTTTCATGTGCATTTCAGCCTGATCGATGAAAGCGGGCGGAACGTTTTCGACGATGGAACAAGCGAGGGGGCGCCGATCCTCTCGCAGGCGGTCGGCGGGCTACTGGGGGCGATGTCGGAATCGACGCTGGTCTTCGCGCCGCATTTCAATTCCTATCGCCGTCTGCGCCCCGATACTCATGCGCCAACGTCGGTATCCTGGGGATATGAGAACAGGACGACCGCGATCCGCATCCCCGGCGGCGATCCCGAGGCAAGACGGATCGAACATCGCGTTGCCGGTGCGGATGCCAACCCGTATCTCGTTGTCGCCGCCATTCTTGGCGCGGCGCTGTACGGTATCGAGCATGAAATCGTGCCGCCCGACCCGTTTCCGGGCCGCGCCTATGCCGAGCGTTTCCCGAAATTGCCGGCGGACTGGGCATCGGCGGTGAATGCGTTCGAGGATGGTGACGTCATTCCCGCCTTCTTCGACGATACGCTGCGATCCATGTTCGTCGCCTGCAAGCGTCAGGAAATAGCGGGCTTTGCGTCGAACGTGACCGACTTCGAATTCGCCGCCTATCTTGAGATCATATGACGATGACCGGTAAGGCTGGGGCCTATGCCGGGGACGGGTCCTATCCCGGCAGCTACTACGCGGCCTCGGTCAATGCCGTCCGGACTCCGATGGTCCTGGCCGGCGAGGCGACGGCGGATATCTGCATCGTCGGCGCCGGCTATACCGGCCTCTCGACGGCAATCCACCTCGCCGAAAAAGGATACGACGTCACCCTCGTCGAGGGCGCCCGGGTTGGATGGGGCGCGTCGGGCCGCAATGGCGGGCAGGTGGTGAACGGTCTCAACGCCGGGCTGGACGATATCGTGAGGCGCTATGGCTCGAAAACCGGCGCCTTCTTCGGCAGTCTGCTGCAGGAGGGCGCGGGGATCATCTATCGTCTGGTCGATCAATATGGCATCGAGTGCGACCTGAAGCATGGCAATGTTTATGCCGCCTATACCACAAGGCACATGCGGGGGCTGGAGGCCAAGCAGGCGTTGTGGCGACAGCACGGGATGGACGATCACGAGCTGCTGGATCGCGAGGCGATCCGCCGGCATGTCGGCAGCGATCTCTATGCCGGCGGCATGATGGACCGCTCTGGCGGGCATATGCATCCCCTGAACCTTGCCCTCGGCGAAGCCCGCGCTTTCGAATCTCTGGGCGGGCGGATTTACGAGCTGTCGCCGGTAACCGGAATCGAGCGGCCCGCGCGACGCACCGCTGAAAGATCTGGCGGCGGCGCTGGTGGTGCGACCGTCGTCAGAACATCTGCGGGTGCCGTCACCGCGAAAACGGTGGTGCTGTGCGGCAATGCCTATCTTGGGCGGGCCGTGCCGGAACTCGCCGCGCGCGTCATGCCGGTATCGACCCAGATGATCGCGACCGAGCCGCTGGGCTCGGAACGCGCCGCATCCCTCCTGCCGACCGATATGTGCCTCGAGGATTCGCGCTACATCCTCGACTATTTCCGGCTGTCGGCGGACCGCCGCCTGATCTTCGGCGGCGGCGTCGTCTATGGCGGCACCGGTCCTGCCGACGTTGTCGCGAAAATTCGTCCCAACATGGAAAAGGTGTTTCCGTCGCTCAGGGGAATCGGAATCGACTATGCATGGAGCGGTAATTTCGCGCTGTCCTTCACGCGAGTTCCCCAGCTGGGGCGACTCGGGGAC
>JAQCKY010000411.1 GCA_027592155.1 Pseudomonadota bacterium | reverse complement strand
GCCGGGAACGGGCGGGCGAGTCAGAGGTCATGAATATCATCGGCGACGTGAAGGACCGGCGCTGCATCCTGATCGATGATATCGTCGATTCTGCCGGCACGCTCTGCAACGCCGCTGTTGCGCTCAAACAAGCCGGCGCCGCCTCGGTGGACGCCTATGTCACCCACGGCGTTTTGTCCGGTGGCGCTGTGGCCCGTGTTTCGTCGTCGCCGCTGGAACGTTTGGTGACAACCGACAGCATCATGGCGACCGAAGCCGTCCGTGTTGCCCATAATTTGGAGCAGTTGACGATTGCCCCTCTGATTGCCGAAGCGATGAGCCGGATCAGCATGGAAAGTTCCGTCTCCTCACTGTTTGACTAATTCCTTAATTACCGTTAAACGACGCGACTTTCCGGGTCAGCACCCCTGGAGGCTGACCCCTTTTTTATGGAGATTATTCGATGGCTGAAGTAACCGTTATGTCAGCCGACGTTCGTGAGCGAGCAGGCAAGGGGGAGGCTCGCGCCCAACGCCGGATGGGACGTATTCCCGCCGTAATTTACGGCAACAAACAGACCCCGATTTCAATCGCTTTGGACGAACGCCAGCTTGCGCGTCAATTGTCCAACCCCGGCTTTTTCACCAGCGTGATCGAAATTGAAGCTGAAGGCGCCAAGCATCATGTGCTTGCCCGTGATGTTCAGTTTCACCCCGTGACCGACCGGCCTCTGCATGTCGATTTTCTGCGTTTCGACGAGAAGACAAAAATTACCGTCGACGTCCCGGTGATATTTACGAATGAAGAAGAATCCCCGGGGCTCAAATATGGCGGCGTTCTCAACATTGTGCGCCGTGAAATTGAATTGCTGTGCAGTCCGCTGAACATCCCGCAGGAACTGGTCTTTGATTTGACCGGGCTTGAAGTCGGCGATTCCATCCACATCAGCGCGATTACGCTGCCCGACGGCGTAACGCCCACCGTTACCGACCGTGACTTTACCGTGGCGACGATTGCCGCGCCGACGGTCCTGACGGCTGCCGAAGAAGCCGGCGAAGTCGAGGGCGAAGAACCCGAACTCGATGAAGACGGTAATGCAGTCGAGCCTGCCGACGGTGAAGACGGCGAGGGTGGCGGCGATGGTGACGGCGATGGTGACGGCGGCGACAGCAACGACGACAGCTAGAGAAAATCAGCCCGGGTTGGCGCCCGGGCTGCTCGAGGGGCGCCGCGATGATCTTGCTTGTGGGGCTCGGGAACCCGGGATCGGAATACGAAAATAACCGGCATAATGTCGGTTATATGGTAATCGATGCCATCCATGCGCGGTATGGCTTCCCCAGTTTTCGGCGAAAATTTCAGGGCTTGTTTTCGGAAGGCTCCATTGCGGGCCACAAGGTGTGGCTGCTCAAGCCGACGACCTATATGAACGAGTCCGGCCGGTCCGTCCTTGCGGTGCGAAAGTTTTTTGAGGTCAAACGCGAAGAGACCATCGTCTTCCACGATGAGATCGACCTCGAATCCGGCAAAATCAGAGCGAAAAACGGTGGCGGCTACGCCGGGCATAATGGCCTCAAGAGTATCGGCAATATGATCGGCCCCGATTTCCGCCGGATCAGAATTGGCGTCGGCCATCCCGGCAACAAGCAGCAGGTAAAGGGGCATGTGCTCCGGAATTTTTCCAAGGAAGACCGCAAATGGTTGGAAAAATCCGTCGATGCCTTGGCGGAAGCCGTGCCGCTTCTGATCGACGGCGATGATGCAGGGTACATGACAAAGGTTTCCCTGATCCTCAAACCGCCGGTCCACAAACCCCGGCCGAGCGACCGTTCGGCTGATGACAACAAGACGTAGAGCAGCGAGAGAATATGGGATTTAACTGTGGTATCGTCGGCTTGCCGAACGTCGGAAAGTCGACCCTTTTCAATGCTCTAACGGCAACCCAAGCGGCGGAAGCGGCGAATTATCCCTTTACGACGGTGGAGCCCAATTCAGGCCGGGTGAGTGTTCCCGATCCGCGCCTGTGGAAGATTGCGGATATCGCAAAATCGAAGTCGATCATCCAGACCCAGCTTGAGTTCGAAGATATAGCCGGCCTCGTTGAAGGGGCCAGCAAGGGGGAGGGGCTTGGCAACAAGTTCCTCGGCCATATTCGAGAGGTCGACGCCATCCTCCATGTCGTCCGTTGTTTCGAGGAAGACGACGTTGCGCATGTTGCCGGCTCGGTCGATCCGATCCGCGATGTGGAGCTGATCGAAACCGAACTCATGCTCGCGGATTTGGAAAGCCTGGAACGCCGCCGGGAGCCCCTGATCAAGAAGGCGAGGGGGCAAGACAAGGAAGCCGTCGCGGATTTGGCAATGCTCGATCGTGTGCTGGCGGTTCTCCACGAGGGCAAGCCCGCACGGACAGTGCCGATCAAACCCGATGATCTGTCCCGGTTCCGCCGAATGCAGCTTTTGTCGAGTAAGCCGATCCTCTATGTCGCCAATGTCGAGGAGGAGTCGGCGGCCACCGGGAACGGGTTGTCCGATAAATTAGAGGCATTCGCCGATGCCTCGGATGCCGGAACCGTCATCATCTCCGCGAAAATAGAGTCCGAAATCAGTCTGCTGGACGATGACGACCGTTCGGAATTTTTGGAGACCCTCGGCCTCGAGGAACCTGGGTTGGCAAGGTTGATCCGGGCCGGTTACGACTTGCTGGGGCTGATCACCTTCTTTACCGCCGGGCCGAAAGAGTCCCGCGCCTGGACGATTCCCGCCCAATGCCGGGCGCAGGATGCCGCGGGAACCATCCATACGGATTTCGCCCGAGGATTCATCGCGGCGGAAACGATCGCCTATGACGATTACATCGCATTCAACGGCGAACACGGCGCCCGCGACGCCGGGAAAATGCGGGCTGAAGGGCGTGACTACATCGTCAAAGACGGGGATGTGATCCTTTTCCGCTTTAACGTCTAGAGTTCCGCCTGCAGCAATTCTGCGCCGAGAAAATTGAAACCGGCACGGTTGTAAAGTACTCTCTCCCAAAGAACGGACAGTTCAATAGGAAACGAGTTCACTAAAATGATCAGCGCAGAACAGAACGAGATGATGACCCGGGTCGGCCCGGATACCCCGGGCGGTGCCTTGATGCGTCGCTATTGGCAGCCCGCGGGCCTGACCGAAGAGTTGGACGGCGAACGCGCGGCCAAGGCCGTACGGCTTCTGGGCGAAGACCTCGTATTGTTCCGCGACGATCAGGGGCGGTACGGGTTGGTCGGGCGGCAATGTCCGCACCGGGGTGTCGATCTTGCCTTCGGGCGTCTCGAAGACGGCGGTCTGCGCTGTCCCTTTCATGGCTGGCTGTTCGATGTCAAAGGCCGCTGTCTCGAACAGCCGGCGGAACCGGCCGGCAGCACGTTCCACACCAAAATTAAGCACACCGCCTATCCCTGCCGGGAACGTAACGGCATTATTTTTGCCCATATGGGGCCGGGAGACCCACCGCCGTTTCCCGAATATGACTGCCTGACCGCGCCGGAGAGCCACACCTTTGCCTTCAAGGGCAT
>JAQCKY010000410.1 GCA_027592155.1 Pseudomonadota bacterium | reverse complement strand
TGCGACGCAGGTGACGGAAGAGGCGGAGTTGGGACGGGTTCTCCCGGTGGTTACTGAACTGGTAAAAAACGGTTGCTGCGTTTCCATCGATACTCGCCACGCTTCCGTGATGGCGGCGGCTGTCGGGGCCGGTGCCAAGATCATTAACGATGTGACGGCGTTATCCGGCGATCTTGGTTCTCTCCGAATCGCCGCAACCAGCGAAGCCGCAATCGTGCTGATGCACATGTTGGGCGAACCTGGAACCATGAACGAAGCACCGCATTATGATGATGTGGTCGCCGAAGTTTATGCCTATCTGGAAGACCGCCTGTCCCTTTGTGAGCGCGCGGGCATTGGGCGTGAACGGATTGCAGTGGATCCTGGGATTGGATTTGGAAAAACCGCCAGACAGAATTTTACGTTGCTCGAAAACCTTTTAGAATTCAAAGGGTTGGGGTGCATTATTCTCGTTGGAATCTCACGAAAATTTGGCGGCGCCGGTGATCCGGAAGATCGATTGAGGCGGTCCCTGGACGGGGCGCGGGATGCCGTATCCAAGGGTGCGAATATCGTCCGGGTCCATGACGTCGCTGAAACCGTGGAAGTATTGAGCGGCCTTGCGTCATCGTCTGAAATAAAAAGTTAAATGACGCCTCCGGTCCCGTGTAATACAACACGCCAACGGGAATTTTCTCCCAATATCATGATTCGAACCTGAAAACAGGGATGACAAAGTTATTCGGAACTGACGGCATACGCGGTACGGCGAACATTGAGCCGATGACAGCGGAGACAGCGTTGAAGGTTGGCATGGCGGCGGGCCTTCAGTTCAAACGTGGGAGTCATCGAAATCGCGTATTGATCGGCAAGGACACGCGCCTGTCGGGATATCTCATCGAACCGGCCCTAACGGCCGGATTTGTTGCCGCCGGAATGGATCCTTTTCTCGTCGGCCCGATGCCGACCCCGGCGGTCGCCATGTTGACCCGGTCCTTACGCGCCGATCTGGGGGTGATGATCTCGGCGTCCCACAATCCCTATCATGACAACGGCATTAAGCTGTTCGGCCCCGACGGTTATAAACTTTCCGATGACGTAGAGAAGGCGATTGAAGAGGCGGTCGACAGCGATCTCACCGGACAGTTGGCGGAATCAAAGGATTTGGGCCGCGCCAAACGCATCGATGATGCGGGTGGCCGCTATACAGAATTCGTAAAACAGACATTCCCGCGCGGGCGGACGCTCGACGGATTGAAGATCGTCGTCGATTGCGCAAATGGGGCGGCTTACAAGACAGCCCCCACGGTTTTGTGGGAGTTGGGCGCGGAGGTCGTCCCGGTTGGAGTCTCGCCGGATGGGTTTAACATTAACGATAAGTGCGGTTCGACCGCGACGGACTTTATGTGTTCCCAAGTTGTCGCCCATGGCGCTGATTTCGGCATGGCGTTGGACGGTGACGCTGACCGTGTCTTGATTGCCGATGAGAACGGCATTCTTCTCGATGGCGATCAGATTATGGCGACCATTGCCCGGGCCTGGCACAGCAGCGGAAAACTAACCGGTAACGGCGTGGTCTCCACGGTGATGTCAAATCTGGGGCTGGAAAGATACCTCGACGGCTTGGGGCTCGAACTGATCCGGACTCAGGTCGGCGACCGTTATGTGGTCGAGCGTATGCGGTCCGGTGATTTTAACCTCGGCGGTGAACAGTCCGGCCACATTATTCTCAGCGAACATTCGACGACCGGAGATGGGCTTGTAGCGGCGTTGCAGATATTGGCGGTGGTCTGTGCGGAAGCGAAACCGGTCAGCGAAGTTTGCCGCCATTTTGAGCCGATGCCGCAAACCCTCAAAAATGTAAGGATCGACGGCGTCGATGCCATGGCCAATCAAAATGTAAAGAATGCGATTGCTTCTGCCGAGGCAGAGTTAGCGGGCAAGGGACGCCTGCTGATCCGGATGTCAGGCACCGAGCCGCTGCTGCGGGTTATGGCCGAGGCCGAAGACGAAGCCATGGTCAATCGTGTCGTTGACGATATCGTCGGCGAAATTCAGAAACTCATCTAGGGATTAGGGAGACCAACCGTGAAAGGCCGAGTCCTCATCGTGGCCGGTTCCGACTCCGGAGGTGGCGCCGGCATTCAGGCCGATATCAAGGCTGTAACGGCGCTGGGCGGATTTGCGGCGACGGCAATCACCGCGCTTACCGCCCAGAATACACTGGGCGTTCACGGCATTCACGATGTCCCGCCCGAGTTCGTGGCGCAGCAGATGCGCGTTGTATTGGAGGATATCGGTGCCGACTGCATCAAAATCGGCATGCTGCACCGTCCCGATATCATTGAAATGGTCTGCCGTGTCCTGGACGACTTAGCGCCGAATATTCCCGTTGTCGTTGACCCCGTGATGGTCGCGAAAGGCGGCGCGGCATTGTTGGCAGATGAGGCGATGGCCGCGCTCAGAATGTCCATGGTGCCCCGCGCCGCAATCCTGACCCCGAACCTGCCCGAAGCCGAGGCCTTGGTCGGCTTTACCGCCGGCGGAGAAGAGGACGCACCTGGACTGGCGTCGGCGGTGCTGGCATTGGGCGCGAAGGCGGTATTGTTAAAAGGCGGACATCGCGACGGCGCGGAAGTATTGGACCTTCTGGTCGATGACAGCGGTGCCGCGGAAAGTTTTCGGAGCCCCCGCATCGACACCAAACACACCCACGGCACCGGATGCACCTTGGCCTCTGCGATCGCGGCCGGTATAGCCCAGGACATGCCGCTGAAAGACGCCGTTGAGCGGGCGCGGGCTTATGTTCTTGAGGCCATCCGCACCGCACCCGGATATGGGGGGGGGCATGGGCCGTTGAATCACGCCCATACCGTCGGCGGCAACCAGTGAGTACATTTATGGCGATATGTCAGATAGGGTGATGACATGACGGAAGAACTCTTTCGGAGCGATGGTTATCGCCGGAGCTGCGAGGCCACGGTTGTCGGTGCCGATGAGCGGGGCATTGTCTTGGACTGCACGGTTTTTTATCCAATGGGCGGTGGCCAGCCCGGAGATACCGGCTATCTCGAAACCGCGGAGGGCTCACGGATTGAGATCGTCGACTGTCGCAAGGACGGCGATAACGGCGATCATCTGCATATCCCGGCCGAAACTGCGCCGGCTCTTGCCGTCGGCGATGCCGTAACCGCCCATCTAAATTGGGAGCGGCGCCACCGCCACATGCGGATGCACAGCGCGCTCCACCTGCTGTGCGCGGTTGTTGAAGGCGGCGTTACCGGCGGCTCCATCGGTGAGGCAAAAAGCCGCCTGGACTTCGATTTGCCCGACACCAATCTGGACAAAGATCAAATCACTGCGGAGTTGAACCGCCTCGTCCAGGAAGACCACCCGGTCGGTATTCGCGCCATCAGCGAAGAAGAGCTCGACGCCAACCCCGACCTCGTCCGCACCATGTCGGTTCAGCCGCCGCGCGGGCAGGCCGGCGTGCGGGTGATTGAAATTGACGATACCGACCTGCAGCCCTGCGGTGGAACCCACGTAAAATCGACTGCGGAAA
>JAQCKY010000409.1 GCA_027592155.1 Pseudomonadota bacterium | reverse complement strand
CGTGGTATCGAAAAGCTGCACATTGTCGATCACGCGGTCCGCACCGGCCGATGCCCGCGTCGCCTTCAGGTTCGGCCAGCCGTCCCGGGGCCTGACCAGGCGCAAATCGACCAGGCCGCAATTGAGCATTGCCCGCGCCGACATGCCGATATTTTCGCCGAGCTGGGGATCCACCAGGATTACCGCTGGGGTCGGCTCCGTGACGTCGACGGCGCGTTTTCGGTCGGTACCCGACATCAGCCCGCCGCGCGGGCCGCCCTGGCCGCGGCAGCACTTACCGTGCCGTTCGCGCCGGCACCCTCCCGGTACAGTTTATAGATGATCGAGTCATGCAGCGCGTTATAGGACGCATCGATGATATTGGTAGAGACACCCACCGTCGACCAGCGGACATTATTTTCGTCCGCGCTTTCAATCATCACCCGGGTCAGCGCGCCTGAAGCCTCTGACGGCGTCAAGATACGGACCTTGTAGTCAGTCAGCCGCACCCCTTGCAGCTCCGGATAGACCGGGATCAAGACATCCCGCAACGCCTTATCCAATGCGTTAACCGGGCCATTTCCCTCGGCGACATTCATATAGTGGTTACCGCCGACCTCAACCTTGATGGTGGCTTTCGACTGCGTAACCAGCTCACCGTTGGCGTTCCAGCGACGCTCATCGATCACCCGGAAGCTATTCAGCGTGAAATAGTCAGGCACCGCGTGCAGCGCGCGGCGAGCCAGCAGCTCAAAACTCGCCTCCGCGCCATCATAGGCGTAACCGTCATATTCACGCTCTTTGACTTCCTCGATAAGGCGCGAAACCTTTGGATCCTTGGCATCAACCTCGATACCGATGTCTCGGAACCGCGCCATGATGTTCGACCGGCCGGCCTGATCGGAAACCACGATGTGGCGCTGATTACCGACGAGTTCCGGCTCCACATGCTCATAACTACGCGGATCTTTTTCGACCGCCGAGACGTGTAGCCCGCCTTTATGGGCAAAGGCGGATTCGCCGACGTAGGGCGCGCCTCGGTCCGGCGCCCGGTTAAGGCGTTCGTCCAACTGGCGGGACACATGGGTTAGGCGGGTGAGATCATGTTCGCTCATCCCGGTGTCGTATCCCATCTTCAGCACCAAATTGGGGATCAGGGAGATCAGATTGGCGTTACCGCAGCGCTCGCCCAACCCGTTCAGGGTTCCTTGCACTTGGCGGCAACCGGCACGGACGGCGGCGAGACTGTTCGCCACCGCATTTCCGGTATCGTCATGACAATGAATGCCTAGCTTGTCGCCGGGAAACCGGGCCGCAACCTCGGACACAATCCGTTCGATTTCGTCGGGCATGGTGCCGCCATTGGTGTCGCAGAGCACGGCCCAGCGGGCACCACCCTCCATCGCCGCCTCAACGCATTTCAGGGCGTAGTCGGGATTTTCCTTATAGCCGTCGAAAAAATGTTCGGCGTCGAACAGGACTTCGCCCACCTTGGTTCCGGCATGGGCGATCGAATCGCCGATCATCGCGACGTTTTCTTCGAGCGGAATTTCAAGCGCGACATGGACATGAAAATCCCACGTCTTGCCGACCATGCAAATCGCATCGACCCCGACATCCAAGAGGGCACTCAGGCCGGGATCGTTTTCGGTGCTGCGCCCAGCCCGGCGGGTCATACCAAAAGCGGTCAGTTTGGCGCGCGTGAGTTTCGGCGGCGCCGCGAAGAACGCATCGTCGGTCGGGTTTGCCCCCGGCCAGCCACCCTCGATGTAATCGATCCCGAGAGCGTCAAGGTCGCTGGTAATCGCGGACTTATCGGCAGCCCCGAAGTCAACGCCTTGGGTCTGCGCGCCGTCGCGCAGGGTGCTGTCGAATAAGTAAACTCTCTCGCTCATGACCTTCACTCGATGGACAAATTGTCAGATGTATCGGCCGAGGCGCCCTCCCCGCCGATAAGGCGCGGGAGAATGCCCAAAAACGGCAAAAAGTACAAGGTCTTACCGGGAATTGGACGGTATTAGGCGATAACGTCGACCTTCTCGACGCGGAGGTCAACAAACTCCCGTATCCGGAGAAACCGCCCGGTCACCGGATCGAAGGTGCCTTTGGCGCCGATGGAACCGGTCGGAGAGTCACCGATGAGACCGTTGATCAACCCCAACACGCCGACTTTGGCGACGCCTTCATACTCGCCGACTTGGATCAATGGATGATTGATCAGATCTTTGTTGCATTCGACTCTGAGATTGACCAACTCGGTAACCGCACGGGCGTCACGGGCAAGCGCATCATTCAAGACCACGAGGGCGCGGGAAACGGCGTCCGCCATCGGTTATCTCCGTAAAGTAAGCCGGTCTCCGTTCACTTCGTATCCGGAGAGGCGGGACAGGAAACTCATACCCAACAGGGAGTTGCTCAACTCTCCCTGATTGACCGAGGCCCGGACATTACGCAGCACAATCGGCCCGACGGCAACCTCGCGCAGCGTGATTAGCGCACCATAAACGGTGCCATTCGCAGTCCGGTAGGGTTTGTTGAAATTCAGGCGCGACGGATCGATGCCGAGCCGCCGAGCGTCATTAAGGTTGAGAGTCACGTCGCTCGCGCCTGTATCGACGAGAAATCGGAGGTCAACGCCGTCGACCCGCGCCTTGACGGAAAAATGTCCATTGCTTTGGGCCGTCAGGATCAAGGAATCATCGCCCGATACCCGCCCCTGACCGGGGATCAAATCGGCGCTCAACCGGTTGCCAAGAGTCGCCAACTCATTCCGGAAGCTATAGCCGATGAAAATAACGCCGGCGATGGCAATCCAAGCCGCCGCCTGGCGAATAGCCAGTCCCGGCTGCGCCCGCATATGGACGATCGCCGCGCCGCCGATCAGCGTAAACCACGCACCGGCATAGACCAGCCGAAGCGGCGTATCTTCATCTTCGGCGCGGTCCGGGAATTCAATAACCAGATAGGCGACGAGGGCGGTGAGCATCAGCGCCGCGAGCAATACCCAAAGCCACAATGGGCCACGGCCACCCGGTTGTGGGTCCGGGTCCGAATTACGTGGCGGTTCCGTGCTCGGTAAGGGACTCGTCATACACTATGAGATATGAAATCTCGGCCCAGATGCAAGCCACGGTGTCAGTTAAAGATAAATCCGCCGTTTGCCGGGATGGTCTGACCGGTGATGAATCGGGCACTTTCCGAGAGCAGGAACACCGCAATGCCGACCACATCCTCCGGGTATTGGGCCCTGGGGATCGCCCGTTGGGTCTCATAGAGCTCGTGCCGCTCGCGGGGCACATATTCCGTCGCCTCGACCCGCACGATGCCCGGGGCGATGGCATTCACCGTAATTCCGTCACCGCCCAGTTCGGTCGCCAAGGACCGGGTCATTGAGATAATGGCACCTTTCGACGCGACATAGTGAAGCAACACCGGCGCGCCCCAGAGCGCGGTATCGGAGGCCAGATTGACGATCCGGCCGCTGGTGGATTTTCGCAGCAGCGGCGCGAGCCCTTTAATCATGAGCCAAGTACCCCGGGCGTTGATCGACATCACCCCGTCCC
>JAQCKY010000408.1 GCA_027592155.1 Pseudomonadota bacterium | reverse complement strand
TGTTTTCGTAGATGGGAGCGGGCGACTGCAAACGGTATCGCAAAAAATGAATCCCCGATTCCACCGTCTGATCTCTGCGTTTAAAAACCTCACTGGTGTACCGGTCGTGCTAAATACGTCGTTTAATTTAAACGGCGAGCCAATAGTATGCGACCCAACTGACGCAATTCGTACATTTCATTCGTGCGGGCTCGACGTGCTTGCAATCGAGGATTGGCTTATCGTGAAGGAAAACATATGAAATTCGCCAACCGAGAGCGCCCTTATATAATCGCAGAAATTGGATCGAATCATAATGGTGACATGGCGCTCGCCAAAGAGCTCATCCAAGCTGCTAAAGATGCGGGTGCCGACTGCGCAAAATTCCAATCCTGGGATACCGATCTTTGGGCCGAGGAAGTGTACGCGCAGGATAAGTTTCTTTCCGACGGTCGCGAAATGTCGGAGTCTCTGCGCTCTCTCGCAGAACTCTACTCGGTCACCGGCGCGAAGTTGGAAGACTTACGAGATTTTTGCCGCAAAGTGGGCATCGATTTTGCTTCCTCTGCTTTTACGAAGCAGCAGACGAACGATCTTGTTGATCTGGGCGCCGCATTCATCAAGATCGCTTCAATGGATGTGACCAATGACCACATCCTGACGGCCGCCGGTGAAACCGGGCTTTCTGTTGTGCTATCGACTGGATTGGCGTCTATGGAGGAAATCGCCCACGCGGTTGCGACGATCGAGAACACGGGCAATCATGACATAACAATACTCCATTGCGTCTCGCTTTATCCACCGCCGGATAACGCGGTCAATTTGCGTAATATTGGCATGCTACGGGAGGTTTTTGGATATCCGGTTGGATTTTCCGATCACACTTCTGGAGTTGAAATTCCACTTGCCGCTATGGCGTTGGGCGCGTGTGTAATTGAAAAGCATTTTACGACAGACAAAGAACTCCCGGGCTGGGATCATGCGGTCTCCGCGAACCCAGACGAAATGCGCGTCGTTTGCCAAGGCGCGGCCCGAATCTGGCAAGCCCTTGGGTCCGCTCGTCGGGAAGTTAGCAGTGCGGAAGTAGAGCAGCGCGCCGCTTTTCGACGTAGTATTGTCGTAGCTCACGACATCAGCGCGGGCGAACTCATAGGCGCGGAGGATCTAGATTTTAAAAGACCTGGACACGGCATACAGCCCAATCTGGCGTCGCTGGTTGTGGGCCAACGGGCGACCGAGAATCTACCACGCGATACAATTTTGAAATTCGAGCATTTAACCCGCTCGAGCGACTAGTGCTCACGCTCGTTCCTGCGCGCGGTGGCTCCAAGGGGTTGCCGAGGAAAAATATTCTACCGCTGGGTGGGATTCCGCTTATTGCCCACACGTTGTCTTGCGCGCGAATGGCGACAGCGGTTAGTCGGATTATCGTTACGACGGACGACCCGGACATTCGAGATGTCGCCCTTACTGTCGACGACGTTGAAGTCCCATTTCTGCGCCCACAGGCCCTCGCCGGGGACGATGCAGCGGCCGTTGACGTTTATCTTCACGCCGTTGATTGGTTGCTTGAAAACGAAAAAATCGACGTCGAGCAATTCTGTGTTTTACTGCCAACGACGCCACTACGGCTGCCGCAGGATGTGGACGGAGCGATTTCTCTATTCCATAAAAGACAAGCAGAAGTCGTGGTGTCGGTTTGCAAAACAAAACCGTTAGGATTTTTTCAAGAAATGGCGGACGATGGAAAGCTGTCCGATATTGACGGCATATCGACATCAATGGCCAATCGACAAGTCTTAGAGCCGTCCGTAGTTCTTAACGGCGCAGTTTACGTCCTCAATACAGAAAAGTTACGTCGGACACGGTCTTATTTTGGTGCACGCAGTTACGGTTATCCGATGCCCCCTGTACGATCGATCGACATTGATACCGCTGCTGACCTCGCATTAGCGGAAGTGTTGTTTAATGCTTCGGCAACCGAAAAGTTGTCTCTAGATTCGTAGACAGATGTCCGCTTTTGCAGTTTGTTCTTCGCTGTATGAAGGTGGCCGCGATTTTCTCGACCCCTTTGTGGACGGTTTGCTTGAGGCCGTGTCCCGAACGAATAATTCAGATTCCGTCGAAACGATATTTGCGATCGACGATTTGGAGATGCCATCGTTGGCACTGTCCCGCTTGGCAGAGAGGCTACCGGTTGTCATTGAGCCAGCAGCCTTGGGAGCGACACCAACGGACGTACGGAATGTAATGTTCCGATTGGCAAGAGCTAGTCGCGCCGACATTTTGGTGTTCGTGGATATGGATGATGTTCTGTTGCCCGATGCTCTCAATCAGCATCGTTCAGCTCTTCAGTCCGGAGAGATTAGCTATGGCGAATTGCAGATTGTTAATCGTAACGGTTTGCCGACCGGTTCTCTCTTTTTCGAGGGAGCTAATGTGCCGAGTGTTGTCTTCACCCCAGACGCAATAGTCGAGCGAAACTTTTTTGGATTATCGAATACCGCCGTCCGTAAAGAGAGTTTGACAGAAAACGCATCAACGGTTCCGGGACACTTAGTCGCAACAGATTGGTGGATGTTTACAAAAATGCTGTCCGAAGGCCGCACTGCCAAACGGACGGCCCAGGCGGTAGTGCAATACCGTCAGCACGCGCAGAACATTTTAGGCAATAAGACCGATCTTGATATCACTTCAATACTGAAGCGATGCACGATAATTCGCGAGCATTACGCCGCTCTCGAACGAACCGAAAAGCGACAAACCGCCGACGAGAAAATCGCACGATTGGTTCAACAGCTGCGTAAGCGACCTGAACAATTGACAACTGAAATAACATTGGCATGCAATGGAGCCAGCGTTTGGTACGATGATATTTTCCGGTTGGCGGCGCTCGCCGAAAACGATAGGCGATAGAAGTTCCGCAAGTATGCCTCTAAAGCCTTCCGTCAGTGTTATCGACTATGGGATCGGAAATATTTCTTCTGTCGTCAATGCACTTTTGCGCATTGGTTGTTCGCCAAAGGTTGCAGTGGATGGCGAAATTCTGCGTCGTGACGCCACCAACCATATTATATTACCCGGTGTCGGAGCAATCGGGCAGGCAATGCACAATATAGAGGAGCGTGGCATTCGAGAAGCATTGCAAGAACGGGTTATTGGGGACGAAGTGCCGTATCTTGGGATTTGCGTCGGAATGCAAATCTTAGTCGAGAGCGGCGAAGAATTTGGCGATCATAAATGTCTGGGTTGGATTCCCGGCCGAACCTGTAATCTGGCGAGCATAGGAGAGTCACTGCGGGTGCCGCATGTCGGTTGGAACACTATAGAACCAAAACGCGAAGACCCGCTCTTCAATGAGTTGCCCGATACACATTTCTATTTCGTTCATAGTTATTGTGTCGAATGTCCAGAGCAATTCGTCACCGCGGAGACAGAATACGGGGGTTCCTTCATTGCATGTATTCGCAAGGGTAATATTGCCGGCGTACAATTTCATCCGGAGAAAAGTGCGGCGGCTGGTGATACATTGCTTAAGAACTTTTTGGGAATTTAGCCGATGCTAAAACGTCGGCTGATACCAGTCCTG
>JAQCKY010000407.1 GCA_027592155.1 Pseudomonadota bacterium | reverse complement strand
CCTCCGCGACGGCAAAACAGGCTGGGAAGCGCTATGCTGGTTGATCCGTCATAGTGAATCCTGGACCTTGTCGGCCGCCGACGTAACGGCGAATACCGATATTCCCGAGGCCGATAGAGCCCCGTGAAGAGGGGATCGCGTCCATCGAAGTTGAAATTGCGGGGTCCCTCCGGATAAGAAACCGCAACCGTCCCGGTCCCCGACATTTTGAAGCGGTCGGCGATGTCAAATAGGAACCGACCCGGGCGCTTTCCCAGCCGTTTCGCCCACTTGCTATGATACTGGTGAAACCCGATCTGCCGCAGTTTCACAATCGTCGGCAATGTTTCGGCAGAGAATGGATTTCTGACCGGTAAATCGGCAATGCGGGCGTGATGAAAGTCGAGCATGGGAGGCCTTGTCCACAAGAAGCGCCATCTGTACCTGAATTCGGCTCCTAATAAAATCGGTGAGTAAAAAATGCGTCCTTATCGACCGATATTTGCGACGTCCGATTGACCGCCTCATGGAATCTACCTAGTTTTTTGAAGCATCAGCGCGTTTGAGCTTTTGTTAGAGCTTCACGCAGGGGAGTTCAGATGGTTTCGTTTACGCTCAACGGTGAGGTGAGGGACGTTGAGGTTGAGCCGGATATGCCGCTGCTGTGGTTGATCCGCGAGACCCTTCAACTGACCGGTACGAAGTTCGGCTGTGGTGCCGGTCTGTGCGGCGCCTGCACGGTGCACATGGACGGTAAGCCGGTGCGAAGCTGCGTGACCGAAGTTCGTGAAGCCGTTGGAAAATTGGTCACGACGATCGAAGCGCTGTCACCCGATAACAGTCATCCCCTGCAAAAGGCCTGGTTGGCCGAGCAGGTGCCGCAATGCGGGTTCTGCCAGCCTGGGCAGATTATGCAAGCCGCCGCGTTGCTTGCGCAAAACGCTAGACCAACTCGTCAAGAGATCGTCGCGTTTATGAACGGCAATATCTGTCGTTGCGGCACCTATCCTCGCATCGTTCGCGCTATTGAGCGCGCCGCCGCCGAGGGCCAAAACAATGGATGAAGTCGCCCAGGATGATGTCTCCAGACGCGGATTTCTAAAGGCCTCCGCCGGCCTGACCTTTTCCTTCACCCTTGCCGGGTTGGGGATGTCAAAGATCGAGGCGGCAACAATGGACGGCAATGGGTTCGCGCCGAACGCCTGGCTTACCATCGGGACCGATGATCGGATCACTATTATGTCGCCCGTGGCCGAGATGGGGCAGGGGTGCTTTACCGCCATTCCCTTGATGCTGGCCGAGGAACTGGATTGCGATTGGTCCGACGTTAGTTTGGTGCAGTCGTCGCCCGACCACCGCGTCTTCGGCAACCCCGGATTTGGCGGCATTCTCCATACCGTCGCCAGCCGGTCGGTCAACGGATACTACGACAAGGTGCGGATGGTCGGTGCCCAAGCGCGCCGGGTGCTCCTCGACAACGCGGCGGGCAGATGGCGGGTGCCGGTAACCGAACTTTCGACGGAACCCAGTATTGTGCTTCATCGTGCCAGTGGCCGGCGGATGAAATACGGCGAGATTGCCGCCTTTGCGCGGATGCCGGCCTCGCCGCCGGCACTAACGGCGGGGGACCTCAAACGGCCGGATCAATTTCGCCTCATCGGCAAGGATATCGATCGCTACGAATTGCCGGACATGGTGTCCGGCCGTACGGTCTACGGCCTCGACGTTCATCTGCCGGGAATGCTGTATGGCAGCGTCCTCCGGTCGCCAATCGACGGCAAGGCACCGGACCGTATCGATGACGGCGCGGCGCGCAAAATCCCAGGCATCACCGACGTCATTCGCATGCCTTGGGGCGTCGGCGTTATCGGGCGCGACATTTGGTCGGTCTTCCGGGCCATCGACAGCTTGCAGATTACCTGGAAAAATGCGGTCCCGGCCGATGGCTATAACAGTGCCCGGGAACTGGTTTCGAGTTACAGGGCCGATACGCTGCATCCTGAAAAACCCGGAAAGACCTTTACCAAAACCGGAGATTTCGGAGCGACAATCAAGACCGCGGCCACCGAGATCAGCGCTGAGTATTTTGCCGACTACGCCCATCACATGACGATGGAGCCGATGACCGCAACCGCCAAGGTCGACGCCGATGGCAAAGGCGCGGAAATCTGGATCGGCACCCAGGCGATCACTCGTATGATTGGCGTGGCGTCGAATTTCTTGAAGACCAAGCCCAACCGGATTCGGCTCAATGAGTTGATCATGGGCGGCGGGTTCGGCCGGCGGTTCGACTACCATCACATGCTCGATGCCCTCTTTTTGTCAAAAGCCTCAAAGCAGGCGGTCAAAGTAATCTGGTCCCGCGAGGAAGATGTTCGTCATGGCACCTACCGCCCGCAGACCACCCAGTATTTGCGCGCCGGCCTCGACAAGGAGGGGCGGATCGTCGCCTGGAACCATCGGCTTGAGTTGTCGACCAGCCTGCCGAGGGCCGATCCAAAGCGCCACGCCAAAGCGGGGGGGCGGGACCCATTGCTGACGACGGGTGCCAATCATATCTACGACGTACCCAACCAGTTGGGCGAATTTCTCCAAGCACCGGGACGGATGCCGCTTGGCCCCTGGCGGGCGATCGGCGGCGGTTATACAAAATTCGCCGTGGAATCTTTCATCGATGAAATCGCCGGCCGGACCAGCGAAGACCCCCTCGCCATGCGGTTGAGGCTGCTCTCCGGTCATCCTCGCGCCCAGCATGTCCTGCGCACCGTTGCCGAGATGGCGGGGTGGGATCGTCACCTGCTTTCCGACCATGCCCTTGGCATTGCCTTCTCCGATGAGTGGAAAACACTGACGGCCGGCGTCGCCGAAATTTCGCTCGACCGGTCGTCCGGTGTCGTGACCGTCCATAATTTTTGGGTCGCCGTCGATCCAGGCCGCATCATTCAGCCCCGCAATGTCGAGGCTCAATTGGAGGGGGCGGTTATCTTTGGTCTAAGTCATGTGTTCAAGGAGAGAATTTCCGTCGACGGCGGAGAAGTGCAGCAGTCGAACTTCCATGATTATCAGGTGATGCGCTTTGCCGATGTGCCGCCCATTCATGTGAAGCTGATTTCAACGGACCATAAGCCGACGGGTGTCGGCGAGGTGGGGCTACCAGTCACGGGCGGTGCCATCGCCAACGCAATCGCCAAGCTGACCGGCAAGAGAGTCCGTCATTTGCCGATCACCCCCGATCGAGTTTTGGCGGCGCTTCGGTCATGACGCGGCAATATCTGTGGGTGGCCGGCCTGTTGCTTCTGACGTCCTGCGCCTCTCCGCCGGATCTTACAGCAAATTCCTGCGACCAATTGGAGCGCGAATTGGATATCGCGATTGCTGACATGAGCAAGCCCGCCCATGACCGTCATTATGCCCGCCGCCCGACGGGGTTTGCGGGCATGACGATTGGTGCTGTCGCCGTCAACGCGGCAAATACGCTCGGGGTCAATCGCCCCTATGACGAACGAATTGATGCACCGGAGGTTTATGCCAAACGCATCGGTCGCCAGATTGCCACGCGTTGTAATACCTAATTAAAAATCAGAGGTTTTA
>JAQCKY010000406.1 GCA_027592155.1 Pseudomonadota bacterium | reverse complement strand
CGCTGGAGACACTCCACCCCAATGTCGAGAAATGGTTCCAACCGCTGAAAGTCCGCCCCGAATTCGCCAGTGAGATCGAAGTGGCCCCAGCGATTCAGGAGTCAGTAGAGGCCTATCAGTTACAGCAGCAGCAGTCGCACACGACATTGTGTGATGTTGCCGGTTTTTAGCGCCATCAATTCTAAATATATTGGTGGAATATTCACGGCGAGCGCTCGTTTATACGTGAAGGTTCACTCGCGATACGAATTTGCGACAAATAACTTTTTTAAGGTAAGAAACGCATGAAACTCCTCCGAAAGCTCCATTGGGTCGCGTTTGGCGCATTTATCCTTGCCGCTGCTCCGCAAGCAAACGCCAACCAAGGTTTGACCCTGAATGAGACCATTCAACAAACCCTTATGACGGCAGAGCCGGTTCGCGGGCAAGCGGTCGACAAGCAGATATTTAACGGCAAACCCGTTCTCGTCACCTTCTTTGCCAGTTGGTGAATCACCTGCCGACGAGAGTTCGTGGAACTCTCCGAATATCTGAAAAAGGGCGGAACCGAGAAAATCAATATCATAGCCATCAGCTGGACCGAAGGCCGCTACGGCGATGCCAACGAAGGACGGCTGCAGCGTTTCGTCAAAGACTTTCATCCGGCGATCCGGGTAATCCGGTCTACCGATAAGATCGACAAGGCTTTCTCGCCGTTGGTTTATGTCCCGGCGAACTTCGTATTCGATAAGAACGGCAAGCGCGCCCACGGAAACGGCAGCCGTAACCCGATGAGCGGCGAAGAGTTGGACCGCATTCTGGCGTCGATGAAATAGCGGCTTCGGCCAAACTTTCCGGATTAGGGCGGGCCTTTTGGTCCACCCTTATTTTTGCCGGTTATCTGAGCGCGCCGAACAGCACCAGCGAGATAACCACCGCCGCAATTATGCCAGCCAGATCGGCGCTGAGCCCTGCCACCAGCGCATGACGGATCCGACGTACATTGATGGCCCCGAAATAAACCGCGATGACGAAAAATGTCGTCTCGGTCGACCCTTGTAACGTGCTGATCAGATAGCCGGTGTAACTGTCCGGACCGATCGCCTTGTCGTTGATCAGCGAAGCCAGAATGCCGTAAGCGCCCGACCCCGACAGGGGCCGCAACAGCGCCATCGGAAGTGCTTCGGCGGGCATGCCCAGCGGCGAGGTTATCGCAGCCAAAGGTGTGATCAGCATCTCCAACGCGCCTGAGGCCCGAAACATCCCGACCGCGACAAGGATTGCCACGAGATAGGGAATGATCCGCACCGCTACCTGGAAGCCGTCTCGGGCGCCCTCCACGAACATCTCATAAATCCGCACCCGCCGCATAACGCCGAAGCTGAGAAGTGCGAACATTAATCCCGGGATAATCCAGGGCGCAATCGTTCGGCCCCAGATCACCGTGATCGGTACCAGGGCCAGGATGCTGCCTAAGGCCAGAAATGATGCAATTGCCGGATAGCTCTTATCGGCGTCGGCGGAGTCCAAAGATAGCTCTTCGCCGCCAATTTCATCGGGCGCCGCGTCCGCACCGGAAAACTCCGGGACTTGTCCATCTTCTGGTATCCCGTCCGGCGGCGTCACTGCAAAATATTTCTGGCAGAGCTTGGCGACGATGATTGCAATCGTCGTCGAGCAGATGGTCGCGACCAGGGTGGTCGGCACAATCCCCGCCGGATCTTGCGAGCCCGCCGCCGCCCGCAGCGCGATGACACCGGTCGGCAGCAACGTCACGCTCGACGTATTGATCGCCAGGAACAAAACCATGGCGTTGGTCGCGGTTCCCTTCACCGGGTTGAGCTTATCCAACTCCTGCATCGCCCGGATACCGAATGGTGTCGCTGCATTACCGAGCCCCATCACATTCGCCGACATGTTGAGGATCATTGCCCCCATTGCCGGGTGATCGGCGGGCACGTCGGGAAACAGGCGTTGCATGAGCGGGCGGACCAACCGGGCAATGATCACCAGCAATCCGCCGGCTTCCGCCACCTTCATCAGCCCCAGGAAAAGCGCCATCACGCCGATCAGCCCGATCGCCAGGGTGACCGAAGAGCCCGCCGTATCGACCATGCCGATGCCGAGAAGTTCCATTGGTGACTTGGCATCGCCGCCGGGTGATATCCAGGTGACCTGTCGGAACCCCGCCACAGCAAAAGCAATGGCAACCATCCCAAAGAAGATGACGTTCAAGCGATCAGCCTCCCGTTCTTTTTATGCATTACCCGACAACCAAACCATACTGTCGTCCAAAAGCGTCGCCGCTTCCGGTGTCTTCACCAAGATCATATCCTCGACCGGCGTACGGCCGTCTTTTGCGGTTCGCCAATAGAGATAGCGGACCTGATGGGGATGATCGTCGAGGTTCATCGCCTCGTAATAACCCGCCGGCAGTTTGGTCGGATCAACCGGATCGAGGCGGTCCTTTTCGTAAACCATGGTGCGTTTGAAAATGCGCCACTGGTCGTCTTCGCGTTTTTCGAGCCAGTCATAGAACTGTCCCCAAAATTCCCAATCGAATTCGATGCCATCGAAGGAGACCCGGGTGATCAAATTGACGTGACACTGACTGAAAGCACGCCGCCCATTCAGTTGGATACGACCCGGCCCGATGAAATGTTTGCTGAAGCCGCGTTCTTTTTCGTTGGCCAGCATCCCCGCCGAGCGGCGCACGAATTCCTCACCGCTGTCGGATATCCAGGCGATGTGCATGGTGCCGTCCGGGTGATAGCAATCCCGTAAAAGATCCCATTCACCCCGGTCCCGCGCCTGTCCCCAATTCATCAGCAGATCGTTGATCTCGCTACGATCAACCACCGCCTGAAGCTTTTGCTCATCCATTTTTGTCTCCGATTGCGACGGACTCCCGCTCCTGTCCCGTTAGGGTTTTTAAGAGCGCTCTTCACCACCCCCTCCCCCGTGAGACATTTGAAGGAGAATATTGTGAAAAGAAGTACCAAAATATTAATCGGCCTCGGAACGGCGGCTGCGTTGACGACGACTGCTTTTGTCGGCACCGGAGTCACCAGTGAAAAGGTCACCCAAGCTGTTTTAAACGGCGATACCCCGGTTGCGGAAAAAGCGCATTTCCGCGGCGGCGAAGGCAAACATCAACGCGCCGGCTATCATGGACGTCGTGGTCATGGCGGCCCCGGATTTCGCGGACAGCGCGGTGCCGGTCTGATTGAACAATTCGATGCCGACAAAGACGGTAAGCTGACACAAGCGGAGCTAGATCAGTCACGCGCCGCCCAGCATGCCAAGTTCGATGCGAACAAGGACGGCAAACTGTCCCTCAAAGAATACGAAGCCTTGTGGCTCGACGCCATGCGAACCCGCATGGTCCGCAACTTCCAACGCCATGACACCGACGGCGACGCGGCGGTCACGGTCGAAGAATTCGGCGCCCGATTTGCCAAAATGATCGAGCGTCTTGACCGCAATAACGACGGCGCCCTGAGCAAAGAGGACCGCAGACAGCGATCTGAAGGCCGGCGCGGCGGACGCCACGGCGGAGAAGACGGCCAACGCGGCCCGAGAGGTCCAAGA
>JAQCKY010000405.1 GCA_027592155.1 Pseudomonadota bacterium | reverse complement strand
GCCGCGTTGCAACAGCTCGGCCTTGGCCCCGGTCAGGTTGATGCGTCCGTCGTCATCGACCGGAATCACGGATTCAAGATTAAACTCAAACGTCCAATCTTTTATCGTCGCCAAATAAGGTTGGCCCGAGATTTTTATTTCGGACAGAACAAAATCACGGCCTTTGGGCCCCCCCAGCGCCTCGGCGAGTCTCCCATCGATCTCATTCGCGCTCTTCCAACCATTTGCGGCCAACAGGGTCGGCAGGATATCGGCCGCCTGCAAAAATTCGTCCGTTCGACCCGCCGGAATATCGCGACCCCGCAGAATAAAAGGCACATGAGTCTTCTGTTGCGACAGCAAGCCCGGAGAGTCGCTTAGAAAGCCCGGACCATGATCCGACACCAAGGCGACCAACATTTCGTCGCTCTTGAAGCGTTCTTCGAGGAAGGCAAACAATTGGCCCAAATAGAAATCGACCCGCTTCAGTTCTTGGATGTAGCGTGCCACAGAACGGGCGTCCGCCCCCAATACACGAGGTGACTTGCCTTTCCTCTTGGTGTAGTCGTGCGTCTCAAGCGGCACCTGTAATTGGTTTGTGATGTCTGGAACGGCGGCGAGTGTATGGTGCGCATCCATAACCGTCAGCCAGACAAAATGATCGCGTTCGGGGAAGGCGCGAACATGGTCGTAAATAGCTTCGAGGCTTTCACCGAGCGGGATGTCATTGCGGTAGACGGTTCGGTCATACCCTTTTACGTAACCGTAACCCGGGGACTTGCGCACGTTGCCGCAGACCTGGAGTGTTAAATAACCATCATCCTGAAAATATTCCGGCAATATCTTATAGCCGTCGCCAACAAAGGCATCCTCGCGATCATTGTGGAACATATTGTGGTGGCTGAGCGATTGGCCGGAAACAATGCTACCCACACCGGCCAAAGTCCAATTTGAAGAGCTGTAGCATTGATCGAAGATCATGCCGCTCGCGAAAAACCGGGAAAGATTTGGCAGGTCCTTCTTCCAGTTCAGATGATCCAGAATGTCCCAGCCGAAATTATCGATAAAGATGGTCATCACCATACGGACCGGATGACTCTTTTTCTGCGTCAGCGGCAGCGGATTGGCCACAATCAAGTCTGTATCGGCGGACAGCACGACAGGCCCTGGAACCAGGATGGGCAGGTAATAGTAGCGATCTGACGCGAGCCCCCCCAGGCTCAGTTCGCGTTCGCCGGTTTGAACCGTGATCGCATGCAGTCCGGTGGCCTCATGCGGACCGATCCCGGTGAGCGCCACGGGCAAGGCCGACGGCGTCGTGACATGGACGGTGTGCCGCCCGGCCTTAAGACGGCGGGCTTGCATGATGTCCGTCTTGAAACGTTTGAAGTTGACCGTCAGCGGGTTATCTAACTTTTCGCCGTGATACTTAGCGAAATACGCTTGGCCATCCGGCTTGGGAAACATTGGATCATAGAAGAAATTTTTTCCAAAGCACGTTGGATACCATTTAGCGATGGTGTACCGGGCATCGCGAAAGGCGATCGCGCGATGGATGAACCGGTAAAGCGTCTTGCTCAGGAAAGAGCGAATGGACATGGCTTGTTTGCCTCCGGGTAATGAGGTGCCGATGTTGATCTGCACTCAGATTGACCCATTGTCGTTGGCTGCAATGCCAGGTGAGCCAAGGGGCCATCCTTGGCCGGCAGGTTCATGTCCTGGCGAATGGTGTCCCAAGGGACAATCCCGCTCATCTCGATGAATTCGGCCCATTTCTCACGCGGGAACGGTTGCTCTGAGCGCATGAGCGCAATAGCCGATTCAACCGATGAGATGCAGACGCCAGGGAAGTCCCGATAGGGCAAGGATTTCCATGCATCCGGAAAGAAATCAAAAACGTATGATTTCAAGCTCAACTGGATCGCCTCGGCGGCCAAGGTCGTGCCATTCGAAAAGACCGTGTCGCACAAAAAGAACAGGTCGTAAGAACGTCCTGTGTGACGAACCACATTCTTGATCCCCTCGCCCAGAAAGGCGGACACGGGTGAACCAAAGGTTGGCTCGTCCTGATCTTTATCCTTGAAGTTTATGTAGAAGATCCGATCGGGAAATTCGGCGGCGAGTGTGCGGATCGCGTCAATGGTTTCGGCGATTTGAAAGGTTATGCTCAGAAAGCAGGCAACGCCGGTCCGAGGCCCCGGCGCGGCCAGCTTTTTCAACTCGGAACGAGACAGGCCGGAGGAACCAATGGGCACGACCCGCATCGTCTCGGGCCATCGGTCGCGGTAATAGCGTTCCGACAGATGGCGCCCGTGGACGTAATAAGTGTCAAAATCCAAATGTCTCAATTGATGAACGATGGCGGCAATGGATGGGATGCCATGCATAAAGCCAAAGGAGACCCCGCCTTTGCGCCGCAATTCGACGGACCGCAAAGCATGTTCGGGGTTATAATCATCGCGTCCCCAGAAATAATCGCATTCAAAGCGATTAAATAACGCTCGATACATAATACGCCGATAGCACAGCGCTATGATGCGCCGAAAGAAGTCCATAGGCAGCGAACCCGCATGATGCAGGAGACGGCCATGGTCCGCGACGGTGCGGGCCATCGCGCGCAGGCCATCCAACACGGAAAACCAGCCTTCCGTTGCCACGACATGGTGCCGACCAACCACATCGGCAGGCATTTCCCGGTGTGGAAGGGCCGAACGAAAAACGATCAGGATATCGTCTGCGGATTTACCGATCTCTTCCCAGACGAAAGCGTTGGTCGGGTGCGCGACATAATCGCAGGCCAGCCCAAAATGCAGTGGGCGGGGGGCCAACGGCTTCATCCGGATTAATATCCAGGCCAGGGTAAAAAGAAAGGAGCTCGCCGTCAGAGCAATATTTGCAGCCCACGCCAGATATTTCGGCGAACGATGCCCGCCAAGGCTCTGTCCATAGCGGGTTTGATAATAATCCTGGTCGAATGCATCCAGGCCCCCCACAACCAAGCTAGGCATTCGCGCGAGCAAGCCATGCAGTCGATAGGATAGGACGTAACGATCGAAAGCGGCATTTGCACAGGCGTGTCGAAAGGCGACCGCAAAATCACCATACCGCTCGCCCGAGTGGCGAAAATCCAAATATGTTTCCAGCCAGTCTTCGCTTTCGGCGAACACGTTCGTGCGCCGAATCATGTCGCCGAAATAGGGATCGTCTACGAACTGGGGAAAAGCGTTTGTACGCGTCCCGTAGCGCGTAATTTTTCAACGACCCGATCCAGATAAGCTCCGCTGCCAAGAATTAGCGAGCGGGCTGCGATCACACATGTGGGGCGTCGCCACAGCGCGCGCCACAGCACACGCGGCAAAGTCGCTTCCGAAAGTATCAGGAAAACGTGCAATTCCACTCAGCCGTTATGGGGCGGGCCGATTTATGGCGCCGGTGCCGATTGCGGTTTCCAAACAACGCAACTCATCAATAAGCGCTGGAAGCGCTTGGAGGGGAATGGCGTGGACGTCGTCGGCATAGGCGCGCAATTCGTCGTCCTTGACGTAAAAAAACAAGGCTTCAGGTTGAAAACACAGCGCCATGAACAAGATCTTCC
>JAQCKY010000404.1 GCA_027592155.1 Pseudomonadota bacterium | reverse complement strand
ATAGAGGGTTTCGATCTCCGAAAATTCACGATCGATCACCCTGAATTTTTTGCGCAGCCGCTTAATATGGCTATCGATGGTCCGGTCATCGACATAGATATTTTCGCCGTAGGCCGCGTCAATCAATTGATCGCGACTTTTAACGTGACCCGGCCGCATCGCGAGCGATTTCAGCAGCAAAAATTCAGTAACCGTCAAATTGACCGGCTTCTCATTCCATGAACATTGATGCCGGCCCGGATCCAGCAGCATAGGCCCTCGGCGAATGACTTCTTCTTTGGCCGTTCCGTCAGACAGATCGCCCTCGATTTCACGGCGGCGGAGCAACACCCGGATTCTCTCTATCAGCAAGCGTTGTGAAAACGGCTTGGTGATATAATCGTCGGCGCCCATGCGCAGACCAAGCACTTCGTCGATTTCATCATCTTTGGAGGTTAGGAAGATCACCGGCATGGCGGTCCGTTCCCGCAATTTCGATAACAGCTCCATCCCATCCATACGCGGCATCTTGATATCGAGCACGGCAACATCAACGGGCCGTTGCATCAATCCCCGTAGGGCGTCGGCACCGTCGCTATAGCAGTCGACATCAAATCCTTCGGATTCGAGGGCCATTTGAATGGACGTCAGGATGTTGCGGTCGTCATCGACCAAGGCGATGGAATGTGGCAATTGATCCCCCTACTATCTTAACTGTCGCTCGTAACTGTCGCAGCGGCCCCCGCGGCCACCGCCTCCATTGATGGGTCAGTGGTGCCGACTTGATGAAACAATTATGTCAAAAATATAGTCCAAATGTGGCGAGAATCGAGAGGCCTATGAAAACATTGAGTAATTTTCCTCACCAACGCCCAAGCCAAGCACGGGAAATCGCAAAATGAGTAAAAAACTCGAACTGCCCGACAGCCCGGCCGATGCAGCCCGTTTGCTCGCCAGGCAGTCGCTCACCGCCGTGTTATCGACCGCCGAGCGCGCACCGAAACCGCCCCGGCAAGGCTGGCCGTCGTCGGCGCTGGTGACAATAGCCTGCGATACAGACGGCAGTCCGATCCTGTTGCTCTCGGACATCGCCCACCATACCCAGAATGTGAAAAGCGACGCCCGCGCATCTCTACTGATTGAATCGACCGTGGGTTACCAGAACCCTCAGGAAGGCCCCCGGGTGTCGTTGATGGGACGGATCAAGGTAACCCGCTCTCCCGCGCTTGCCGAGCGGTTCCTCGCCCGCCATCCCCGCGCCCGCTTTTATGCAGGGTTCGCCGATTTCAATTTCTATCGAATGACCATCGACCGGGCCCATTTTGTCGGCGGTTTCGCCCGCGCCCACTGGCTCAAGGGCAAAGACATCCTCTCCGGTAAAAAGGCGGCGGCCGAGATCCGCGACATTGAACCCGGCGTCCTTGACCATATGAACAGTGACCACCGCGAGGCGCTTACGCTTTATGGTCAGAAACTGCTGGGGGCGCGCGGTACACATTGGACAATGACCGGAATCGACCCGGATGGGATCGACCTGCGGTGCGGTCAAACGCCGCACCGTTTGACCTTCGACAACCCACTCTCAGGCGCCGCTGCCTCCCGGGCGGTTCTAGTTGAACTTGCAACCAAGGCCAGAAGCCAAAAATAAACCGCGAATTTGCAATAAGAACGGGTTGCACCCATATTTTAGCGAGGTTAGTGTTTTTTATTCAGGGTCTACTCAGAGAACTATTCCGCAGGTTATTCCGCAGACGGCAAATGGGCGCAAGCGGATAAGGAATTGAGTCAGAGTTGAGCAAATTGTTGGACGAGGACGCGTTTATGGATTCGGGCGGTACCAATTTAACTTCTAACGCCAAACTATTGGCCTGGGTCGAAGAGATGGCGACCCATTGCAAGCCGGACGGCATCGTATGGTGCGACGGCTCCAAGGAAGAATATGACCGCCTTTGCGAGGTTATGGTTGAAGCTGGCACGATCATGCCGCTCAATCAGGAAAAACGCCCCGGCTGTTTCCTGGCCCGCTCCGACCCCGACGATGTCGCGCGCGTCGAGCATCGCACCTACATCTGCTCCAAGGATGAGGCCGATGCCGGCCCCACCAATAATTGGGTCGATCCGGCAGAGATGAAGGCAACGATGAACGAATTGTTCGACGGCTGCATGACCGACCGGACAATGTATGTCGTGCCCTTCAGCATGGGGCCTCTCGGCTCTCACATCGCCCATATCGGCGTACAGCTCACCGACAGCCCTTATGTCGCGGCCAGCATGCGAGTAATGACCCGTATGGGTAAAGCGGCTCTGGACGTCCTTGGTGACGGCGAGTTCGTGCCCTGCATGCACACGCTCGGTGCCCCGCTTGCTGAGGGCGAACAAGACGTTCCCTGGCCGAATAACGAGACCAAATATATCGTGCAATATCCGGAAGAACGGGCGATCTGGTCCTACGGCAGCGGATATGGCGGCAATGCCCTGCTGGGCAAGAAGTGCTTCTCGCTTCGCATCGCATCAGTCATGGGCCGTGATGAAGGCTGGCTCGCCGAACATATGCTGATCCTTGGGCTCACCTCGCCCGAAGGACAGAAAACATATGTCGCCGCCGCCTTCCCGAGCGCCTGCGGCAAAACCAACCTCGCCATGTTGATCCCGCCGGAAGATTTCGACGGCTGGACCGCCCAGACCGTCGGTGACGATATTGCCTGGATCAAACCGGGTGAAGACGGACGCCTTTATGCGATCAACCCCGAAGCCGGCTATTTCGGTGTCGTGCCGGGCACCTCGTCGAAGACCAATCCCAATGCCATTAAGATGATGGAGCGAGACACCATCTTCACCAATGTCGCCCTCACCGACGACGGCGACGTTTGGTGGGAAGGGCATGATGACCCGGCCCCCGATCATCTGATCGACTGGCAGGGCAATGATTGGACGCCGAATTCCGGCACCAATGCCGCCCACGGCAATGCGCGCTTTACCTGCGCAACATCGCAATGCCCCAGCGCCGACCCGGCCTGGGACGACCCGGCAGGTGTGCCGATCAGCGCTTTCATCTTCGGCGGCCGGTTGAGCCACACCTTCCCACTGGTCTACCAATCCTATGATTGGGCCCACGGCGTCTATATGGCGGCAACGATGGGTTCCGAAGCCACCGCCGCGGCGGTCGGCCAAGCCGCGATCCGGCGCGATCCTTTCGCCATGCTGCCCTTCTGCGGTTACAACATGGCCGATTACTGGAAACATTGGTTGGAAGTTGGCTCCAAACTAAAAAATGCTCCGGCGATCTTCCGGGTCAACTGGTTCCGGAAAGACGACGACGGCAAGTTCATCTGGCCCGGCTTCGGTGAAAACATGCGCGTTCTCAAATGGATCGTGGAGCGGGTCAACGACAAAGCCGATGCGGTGAAAAGCCCCTTCGGCTGGATGCCCCGCCATCAGGACATCGAGTGGAAAGGCCTACCGTTCGATGCGGCTCACTTCAATGAAATCATGAACATCGAACGGGACGCCGGCATCGCCGAGGCCGACGACCAACAGGAACTGTTCGACAGCTTCAAAGACAAGCTTCCCGCCGAAATGGTCGCCCAACGCGCGG
>JAQCKY010000403.1 GCA_027592155.1 Pseudomonadota bacterium | reverse complement strand
CGCCGCGGTATGGCCGGTGCCCGCTGATGACTATTCGGCCGAGATCGCCGAGCGATCATTCCAGACGACATTAAAGCAGTTCGAACTCGCCGATCAGGTTGGTTTCGATTGGGTGACCCTTGCCGAGCATCATTTCGCCCCGATGTCTCTGAACCCCAATCCGATGGTCATGGCGGGAGCCCTGACCCAAGTCGTGAAGCGCGCCAAGATCGCGTTGCTGGGCCCCAACATCCCGATCAACAATCCGATCCGGGTGGCGGAGGAGTTCGCCATGCTCGATACGCTGACCGGCGGGCGGATCGTCGCCGGCATGATGCGCGGCACGGGCAACGAATATGTCACTTATAACGTCAATCCGGCCGAGTCGCGCGAACGCTTTGCCGAGGCCGTTGAACTCATTCGAATGGCCTGGACGCAACCCCGCCCCTTCGGCTGGCAGGGGAAATATTATCAGTACCGTTCGATTTGCCTCTGGCCGCGCCCGGTTCAACAACCCTATCCACAGATGTTCATGTCCGGCTCCAGCCCTGAATCCGGCAGCTATGCGGCGCAGAACCGGATGGGCCTGGGCTTTGCGTTCACCACGGTGCCGCTCTCGATACCGGCGGTCGCCCATTACAAAAGTGAGGCCCGGGAAGCTGGTTGGGAACCGACCAATCAGGATATTCTCTACCGGCTCGGCGTCCATGTCGCGGAAACCGACGAGGAAGCGATTGCCGACGTCACGCCCAAACCCGGTACCGGACCGCGGGTCGGCTATTCGGTGGCCAACAAGAATGTGGAAAGCGCGGTTGCCGGCTCCGGTTATTACGGCAGGGACAAGGAAGACCAGCGGGGTCGTCTGCAGCCGGTCCAATCAACGATCCAAGAGCGCGTTGAAAAAGGGCAGCTCTTGGTCGGCAGTCCGGAAACCGTGGTCAAGCAGATCAAGAAAATCCATGACGATCTTGGTGCCGGTATCCTCGATCTCACTCTGGTGGCGCAACTGGGCGATAAGACCATGCGTTGTATCGAACTATTGGGCGAAAAAGTATTGCCCAAGATTCGCGAATTTTAGGAGGAGCGGCGATGAACGACGCAGGGATGGCATCGGATATCGGCACGAAATTTAAGGAGGGCTTTGTCGAGGCGGATGGTTTCCGCATTCGGTACATGGAGGCCGGGGAAGGCTCAACGGTGATCAGTCTCCACGGTGGCGGGGGTTTGAGACTATCGAGAACCCACGATCTGCTGGCCGATAGCTACCGGGTCATCGCACTCGAATGCCCCGGCTTCGGCACTTCCGAAGCCAACGAGCGCTCCCAATCCCTGGAAGAACTCGCAGGGACCCTACATCAGGCGGTCGCGGCCCTCGGCATCGAGCGGTTCAATCTCATGGGAAATTCCTTCGGCGGCAAGCTGGCCCTGTGGATGGCGGCTTCGAATGCCGAACCTTTGGATTCCCTGATCCTGGTCGCGCCTGCCGCGGTGCGGCGTGAAGGCGGAACACCACCCGCCGCGCTGCAGCCCGAGGAACGCCAGAAGGTCATGCATGCCCATCCCGAGCGCCACCCGGCACCGGCACCGGTCGACCCGGGGATCGAGGCTAAACAGTTAGCACTGACCCGCAGACTGGCGGGGGGGCCGAGAGATGAGGCCATGGAGGCTAAACTCGCGGAAATGCAGGTTCCCACTGTCGTCCTCCTCGGGACCAAGGACCCGATCGTTCCACCCGAGGTCGCGCCGATATATACGGGAATGATGCCAAACAGCCATGTCATCATGATTTATGATGCGGCCCATGCGATCGACGATGACCGGCCCGAAGCCGTGTCGGCGCTGATCAACGATTTTATAATTCGACACGAACATTTTCTGGTGAGCGACAGGGATAGCCTCATTCATCCGTAAAGGAGCCCGCAGTGAGTTCAACCCACAACGTCCATTTCGTCGGTAGTCTTGGTTTGCCCGACGCTGAGACCGCGTTCCGCACACTTGCCGGCTCCGTTGGGGATCGGGCCAAACGATATCCCGACGGCGAGCACGGTCCCCGCGCTCATTGGATCCGCTACCAAATTGCTCTGTTCGACGCCCATCCGGATCTGGAACTCGGCGCCCGAAAAAAGGGCATGTTCGGTGGCGACGATTTCGACCGGCCCTACTACAGCCCCCGTGAGGGTGTTGATCCAGCCACCGTCAAATTCGGCGCATTGGGTTATGCCGAGGAAGCCAAGAAGTCATACGCGATCTTCAAGCGCCTCAAATCCGAAGGGGTCGTTCCTGCCGGGACCCGCTTTCAGGTCTCGATCCCGACACCGGTTGCCGTGGTCTGGGGTTTCATCCACCCGGAAGATCGGGCCGCGCTGGAGCCCGCTTACGAAGCCGCAATGATGGCCGAAATTGCCGATATCACCGCGTCGATACCGCTGGAAGAACTGGCGATCCAATGGGATGTTTGTCAGGAAACCCTGGCCCAGGACGGCGCGTTGGAGCTCTATTATCCTGATCAGTTCGACGGGACGATCGAACGGATTAATCGTCTCGCGGCCGCCGTGCCCGAACCTTGCGAACTGGGCATTCATCTTTGTTACGGCGATCCCGGCCACAAGCATGTCCAGGAGCCGACGGATGCGGGCACCTGCGTGCGCCTGGCCAATGGGATTACGGCGAACAGCCCACGCGCCGTTCAATGGGTTCATTTCCCGGTTCCGCGCGAGCGGGACGACGATGCCTATTTTGCACCGATGGCCGACCTCAATTTACCGCCCGAGACCGAACTCATCCTCGGGCTTGTCCATCACACCGGCGGAGTGACAGCGACACAAAATCGCATGCGAACCGCCGATAAGCATGCCACCGGTTACGGCATCGCGACGGAATGCGGCTTTGGCCGGCGCAGTCAGGAAACCTTGGACGAACTGTTCGACATCCATGCCGGTGCGGCGGACGGATAGCGCAACCCAATCGTGCACAACACCGTTATCACGGAAGCCGGTCCCGAGGACGCGGATGCGCTCTCGAAGTTGGGCATAACAACTTTTGTCGATAAGTTTGGGCATCTGTACCGTGACGATGACCTCCGCCACTTCCTGGAAACCGCCCATTCCCCCGCTTTCTATACCGAAGCACTGATGGTGCCGGTCAACAAGTTTTGGAGGGCCATCGATGGTTCAGGGGCACTCGTCGGATATGCCATGGCGGGCAAGATGACATTGCCGGTCGATGACGCATCGGATGATACCCTGGAACTGAAACGCCTCTATATCGCCGCCCCCCATCAATCGGCTGGTCTCGGCGCACGAATGATGTCCGCTGTTTTCGAATGGGTCGAAAGCCAAGGTAACCCCGACCTCTATCTCAGTGTATTTTCCGAAAACGAAGGCGCACAACGGTTTTACGGCCGCTATGGTTTTCGCCGAGTAGGCTCCTATGAATTCCTGGTCGGCACCCACCGCGACCTCGAATATATTTTGCTTTTGGATCGGACATCGGCAGCGAGCGAGGCGACATGACCGCGGACTGGATGAACTTGCCATTTATTGCCCTATCCACCGGCGACCCCGGCGGCATTGGACCGGAGATTTGCCTCAAGGCGGCCTC
>JAQCKY010000402.1 GCA_027592155.1 Pseudomonadota bacterium | reverse complement strand
AAAACCGCGGTTCGACTGCGCGAGCAAGATGGCCGATTCATTATTACCGGGCCAAAGGGACAATTCGAGTCAGCCGAGGGGTTGTTCCCGACCAACCACTGGAACTCAGCGGTGATCAGGGCCGACCGGGTACTCAATACAATTACCGGTGAGATCAATTTGGTGCGCATTGTCGATAAGGGCGCGGAAGAGATTAACGCTGAAGGGCGGAAGATTATGGCCCGTCGATATGCATATACCGGCGAATTAGAAACCGAGCTGTGGTATGACGGCGACGGGCGATGGGTCAAAATGAGATTTACCGGCAAGGACGGTTCAACAATTGATTATGAATGTTTGCGATGCGGATTGAACCGGCAAAAGTTAACGGCCGGGTAATCGATTGCGCCTGGATCACCGGTGCCGGAAAAGGCATTGGCCGGGCCGTGGCGCTGCGCCTTGCCAAATCCGGCGTCAAGGTCGCGGTAAGCGCGCGGACAGCGGCGGACCTGGAGAGTCTTGCTCAAGAAGCAGAATTGTTTGGGGGCAGGATATTGCCGGTTGCGCTTGACGTGACAGATGCCGCAGCGTTAGAGGAGGCCGCCGACCACATCGAAGCGGCGCTGGGCCCAATCGATCTTGCGATCTTCAATGCCGGGAGCCATAAGGAGATGGATCCCGCGTCGTTCGATACAGCGATATTCCGAGAGCTGATGGACCTCAATTTTATGGGCACTGTAAACGGGATCCAGGCCGTCATTGACAGATTTAGGGACCGCCGACGCGGTCAAATCGCCGTGGTGGCCTCGATCGCCGGATATCGAGGATTGCCGACAGCTGCCGCCTATGGCGCGACCAAGGCGGCGTTGATTAACATGTGCGAGGCATTGGAGCCAGATTTACGGCGGATGGGGATCGGTATCACCCTGATCAACCCAGGCTTTGTGCGAACGCCGCTGACCGACCAGAATGATTTCCCGATGCCGTTCCTGATGGAGGTCGACGCGGCCGCGGAGCGGATAACGCGAGGTCTTGCGAAGGGCCGGTTTGAGGTCACCTTTCCAAAACGATTCACTTGGCTTTTGAAGATCGTTCGCTGTCTTCCCTATTGGCTCTATTTGCCGTTGGTACGATGGTCGACCAGACGCTGATTAAACAGGGCGTTGACGCCTATGTCAGGTTTTTCGAGGCCCTGACCCCCGAGATGATTGGCTCCCTCGACACTGTCGTCACCGAAGATGTCCATTTCCGTGATCCGTTCAACAACGTGCATGGCCGGTACGAGATGCGACGGGTTCTTGAACAAATGTTCAAAGATATCGAGGCGCCACGGTTTGTCGTGACCCACAGGGCCATCGATGGCGAGGTCTGTTTCCTGCGATGGCAATTCACCGGCCGCATTCGGGCAATGAAAAAGCGCGATTGGCAGGCCGACGGCGTAACGGAGTTACGCTTCAACGAACACGGTTTGGTATCGGCTCACTTGGACTATTGGGACGCGGCGGAAGGGTTTTTCGAGATGATCCCGATACTCGGCGGGATGATCCGGTTTATTCGGCGGCGGGCGGCAGCGCGTTAAGGGCGGCGCCGTTTGTGTCACGGCCGATTTGGCGGAAAAAGAGGGTTACCGTTCCCAACTCCAAACCGAATTTTTTAACCCGGGCCCGGTTGATCAGGACGCCGTCCGGTTGAAGAAACATCCAGTCGTCAAAGGCCACCTTAATCATCCTGGACCCGATCTTCAGGTTCATGGTGTAGCGCCAACTCAAAGCGTTTCCGGAAAGTTCGCCCCGCGCGATACCGATAATGTCATCCGCCTCGCCTTCGTAGCGGGAGTCATTGATTTTACGGATGCGCCAGACCCGGCGGTCCTTTTCACCGTCGGCATAAGTAAAGTCCTCGTCAAGAACCAGCCGCTTGCCGTCCCAAGTGCCGTCGATGTCGACAACGAACTCACGTTTTAGGTTCCCGAATCTGTCTTCGAAGATACCCCAGGCACGGGTCTTCCCTTCAAAATATTTCTCGAGGACCAATTTCGGCTCCTTTCCGGTAAAGTCACTTGGCTTCATCGTTGCGCACCCCGCCAGTATCAGTGCCACCACTGTCATCAGCCCTAGTGTGCGCATTGGCTTTACCCTCCTTGTAACCGTTGCGCCTGGCTGTCGAGCCGGCGGCGAATGATGGCATGCCGTCGCGCCGTCAATGGATGGTTCCAGACAATCGCGATCGACATAATTTTTAATACGACAGGAAGCACGGAATAGATCAGCGCTATCGCGGTTAAAGCGGTGGGGGAATTTGTGCCGACCGCGGAAAAGCCGAACAAACCTAGGACCGGCAGCGCAATCCCCGCGGATGCCGCCAGGGCGAGTTTGGTGGCCATGTTCCAGAGGGAAAAATAGAGGCCGGCTCTTTGCTCTCCCGTCCGCAAACTGTCGAGATCGACGACATCTGCCTGCATTGCCGGCGGCAGGGCAAGGTCGGCTCCAAGTGCGGCGCCCGTCACCAGGCAGATGACGCCGAAGGCAATCATGTCGCCGGTTCCCAGAAACGGCACCCAGATGAAACTCAGGCACGCCGCGATCATTGCCGCGCACCAGACGCGATGCTTGCCGTAACGCCGGATGAGGGAGAGCCAGCCGGGCATGGCGACGATGGCGGAAAGGAAATAACCGAGGATAAACAGGCCGCGGGTCGTCGTATCCGCGCCTAGGACATGTTCCATAAATAAAAGAAACAGGACCGATGGTATGCCGTTAGCGAGGCCATTGATGAACCAGGCGACGAGCAAGCGAAGAAACGGTTTGTTCGACGAAACCGCGCCGATCAGATCGCGAATGGGCACCCGATGTCTTGGTTGCCTGGCGGTCATCGTTCTTTCTGGGACAAATGCGACCAGAAGCAGGATGAAGAGGGCCCCGAGACCAACCGCCATCCAGGCGATGGCACCCAACGTCTCGGCATCCGAAAACCCATACAAAGCCCCGACAGGGGGAAGGGCGGCGGCGCAGATGATGCCGAAAACCATCACCGCTTCCCGTGCCCCTGTGATCCGGGCCCGCTCTTGATATCCGGTTGACAATTCGGCGCCCCATGCCGTGTAGGGCACGGCGACGAAGGTCCATCCCAGGTAGAGGAGAGCACCCCATCCGATTAAATAAGTGATGCCTGCATTTTCCGGCGGACGGAACAAGGCGATCAGGCCGATCGCGGCACCAATCCCACCTAAGACGATCCAGGGTTTGCGCCGGCCCCACCGGGAACGGGACCCGTCGGACAGTAGTCCGGCAATTGGGTCGCTTGCCACATCCAGAAGTCTGATGGCGAAGAGGGCAAGTCCCGTGGCGGTGAGTCCCAACCCGACATCGCGGGCATAAAAGGTCGGCAAAAAAACCAACGCCGGTACGGTCGGCATGGCCAAGGCGAAGGCTGGCAGGGAATAGAATATCAGGGTGAGGAGAGGAACCTCACCGGTCGGCTTGCCCGGCGCTGACATGTTCAAATTGGGCCCTAGCCGGCCTTGCGAGACGGCACGGCGTGTTCGATCCGAATTTGGGCAAGATCGACGGTTCCAATCCGGAATCCTGCCTCGCAATAGGCG
>JAQCKY010000401.1 GCA_027592155.1 Pseudomonadota bacterium | reverse complement strand
CTGATCGATTGCGGCTTGCCGGAAGGCTCCTTTATCGACCTTGGAACAATTCCCAACGACCAAACGCCGGGTTATCTCGCCGCGGCGAATGTCGCCCTTTTTCCAAACCGGTGTGAACCAGGCACCAATCTGGTGGCGATGGAAGCAATGGCGACCGGCGTCCCGTGCATCATATCGGCCAATACGGGGCATCTGGATATTATCCGTGAGGACAACTGTCTGGCGCTGACAACGCAACATCCCGTAGAACCGATCGCGCCGTTCACCGGCGCTGAAGGATGGGGTGAATCGTCGGTCGATGAAATCCTTAGCGCTCTTGAAATCACCTATTCAGAGCAGGACCGGGTCCGCCAAATCGGGATGGCCGGTGCGGCAACAATGGAAGAGTTTAGCTGGTCTGCCCAAAGCAAACAGCTGATCGATGTGATCGAGGACCTCAAGGTAAACTGAGGCAAGGCCGAGCCGGGGTTGACAGGTGCCGGTACGGCTGGCTTGATCCCGCGCAATCGACCGTGGCGCCCGCCCGGCGTTCCAACTAGGTTTAATAAATGGCTAAAGAAGCCGACGTTAAGAGTTATGGATTCAAGGAAACGATAAAGACGGTTGTCTACGCAGTCGTGAGCGCCGTCGCCGTGCGGACCGTTGCGTTTGAACCGTTCAATATCCCATCGGGCTCGATGATTCCGACCCTTTTGGTCGGTGACTATCTGTTCGTGTCGAAATATTCGTATGGTTACTCTCGGCATTCGTTACCCTTTAGCCTTAATCTCATTCCGGGGCGGATCCTGTTTAGTGAGCCGGAACGCGGCGATGTCGCCGTGTTTAAGCTGCCGACCAACACCGCAACCGACTACATAAAACGCATTGTCGGATTACCCGGGGACAAAATTCAGGTGATCCGAGGGATTCTCCACATCAATGGCACGGCTGTAAAACGAGTTCAGGACGGTTTTGTCCAGGTTGCCAATCAGTTCGGGCGACCGACAACCGTGCGCCGATATTTGGAGACACTGCCAAATGGACGGGTTCATCCCATTCTAGAAATCACCGATAACGGCCCCCTCGACAACACCGGGGTCTATGAGGTTCCGGCGGGCCATTATTTTGCCATGGGCGACAATAGGGATAACTCTCAAGATAGCCGCGTCCTAAGCGAGGTTGGGTTTATCCCCCGGGACAATTTGGTAGGCCGGGCCGAGATTCTCTTTTTCTCAACCAACGGGTCCGCCAGAATTTGGGAAGTGTGGAAATGGCCGGGGGCCGTCTCGTCCCGCCTCAAGCGCTTCTTCCAGAGCATCGATTGAGGATGAGGGAACCAGAACCGGCCGACATTTCCGATCTTTCTGACCTTATGGCCGCACTGGGTCATAAGTTCAAGCAACCGGCACTTCTGCAGCAAGCCCTTACCCATACCAGTGTCACCCAACGCCAGGGCCTGCGAGGCCAATCGAACGAGCGGCTTGAATTTTTAGGCGACCGGGTACTAGGCCTTGTGATCGCCGAGTTACTTCTGAACCGATTTCCAGATGAAAACGAAGGGTCCATCGCGCCGCGCCATACCGCATTGGTCCGCCGAGAAGCACTGGCCCGGGTGGCGCGTAAGATCAAACTCGGCAGCTATTTAATGATCGACAGGGGTGAGGAAGTGTCCGGTGGGCGAAGCAATCCAGGCATGCTCGCCAACGCCTGTGAAGCGGTCATCGCGGCGCTTTACTTGGACGGTGGATTGGCCGTCGCCAAGAAATTTATCGAAACCCGCTGGACCGACATGCTGGAAGAAACCCAGGCGCCACCCCGCGACGACAAAACCACGCTCCAGGAGTGGGCGCAGGGCAGAAAGCTTGATATTCCGAACTACCGTGAAATTGATCGCAGCGGTCCCGATCATGCGCCGCTGTTTACTGTTGAGGTCGAGGTCGTCGGTTTTCCATCCATGCAGGCCACCGGGCCTTCAAAACGCGCCGCGGAACAGGCCGCAGCGGCGATCATGTTAGAAAAGGTCAAAAGTCTTGGTGACTGAGACAATAGAGCAAACCACCTGCGGGTATGTCGCCATTCTCGGCGCCCCCAATGTCGGCAAGTCGACATTGCTCAATCAAATCGTCGGCACGAAGGTATCGATTGTATCGCCGAAGGTTCAGACCACACGGACCCGCGTGTTGGGAATTCTGATCGAGGGAAATGCCCAGATCATCTTTGTCGACACACCGGGAATCTTTCAGCCTCGACGCCGCCTCGATCGCGCCATGGTGTCCGCGGCGTGGAGCGGGGCAGGCGATGCCGATCAGATCACACTGGTGGTCGATGCGGCGCGCGGCATCGATCGTGACACCCGTGGCATCGTTGACCGCCTCAAGGAACGTGAAGCTAAAGTCGTACTGATCCTCAACAAGATCGATCTGGTCAAGAAGGAGAAACTTCTTACTCTTTCGCAAAACCTGCATGACGAGGGGATCTTCCCGGAGACGTTCATGATATCGGCCGAAACCGGCGATGGTGTTCCGGACCTTGTGCAGTTCCTGACCAAAGGAATGCCCTCGGGGCCCTGGCTGTTTCCGGAGGATCAAATATCCGACATGCCGATGCGGTTGCTGGCCGCGGAGATCACCCGGGAGAAGCTTTACCTCCAGCTCAAGCAAGAACTGCCTTATGCGGCAACGGTGGAAACCGAAAACTGGACCGACCAAAAAGATGGCAGTGCCCGGATCGAACAGGTCATCTATGTCGAGCGCGACTCGCAAAAAGCCATTGTCTTAGGGAAAGGCGGTGCGCGGATCAAAGCGCTCGGCGCGGCAGCGCGGCTCGAGCTCGAAGAGTTGCTCGATCACCGGGTTCATCTTTTTCTGTTCGTTAAGGTGCGCGACAAATGGGGTGACGATCCGGCCCGTTACCGCGACTGGGGCCTAGACTTCAACGCCTGACGAATGAGGCGCCAAGCAGATTTACTCCTGAAGGTGCAGGAAGTTTTGCTTCACGTACCATTCACGATATTCGAGCATCGAAATCGGCTCGAATTGTTGCGGCTTATCGGGCCCGACGCAGGTCTCGATATCGCCGGCGATGGTATCGTCTCCGGGATTATAGAAGAACGTCAGCGCGTAACGTTCTTGATCTACCTGACCAACCCGGTGCGGAGTGGCGCGAAAGCGGCCGTTGGTCCAACGGTTTAGAAACTCGCCGGTATTCACCAATATTGCACCTTCGATGACCGGCGCCGGAATCCAGGTTTCATCGGTCGCGCATATTTCGAGCCCCGGTACATCCGATAGGGGCAGCAAAGTGAGAAATCCGGAATCGCAATGGGGCGCAATGCCAAATTGGTTTTTCGCCAACTCAACCTTTGGATAACGCGAATTCCTGCTGACGAAGCGCGGGTTTTGAAAATCTTTCTCGAAGTAATCGCGTTTTAGTCCCAGAGCCAGGGCATAGAGCGGCACCAATTGAAGCGCCAGGGTCTCCATGGCTTGCTGGTAGCGGGTCATGATGCCCCGAAACTCCGGCGGGTTGGCGGGCCAATTGTTCACATCTCGGTCAGGGTTGTTCTCGCGCACCAAGAGCACGGTCTCATTCATGTCCTTCTCGGTGTTCTCA
>JAQCKY010000400.1 GCA_027592155.1 Pseudomonadota bacterium | reverse complement strand
CAAAAAGGCGACCGGTACCGCGACGATCAAGATCGTTTTAAACCGATATTTCACGCCGAAAGGACCTGCCCGAGCCGGTCAAGCGGTAGAGTGAATGCCGTCATTGGGGTGGTGTCCGTTCCTCGTGATGTCGCGCCAGCGTTGGGCTTATTCTCTACCTGGCACGAATTAATCAAACGAATATTATCGAGGGCTCCCATCGAATTTTTCGATTGATCCGAAGGCGTCCTCAAGCGTGGGCGATATAGTACCGTATCTCGTCCGCCTCATGCTGCGCCTCTTCCAACCGCAATCCGAGGATATCGCGAAGATTGATGATGCCGGCGATCTTGTCATCGGCGACCACCGGGACATGCCTAATCCGGTGTTGGTTCATCATTTCCATCACATCGGCGACCCGGTCGTTCGCACGGCAGGTAATGACGTTTTCGGTCATCAAGCGGCGCGCCTCGAACTCAAGGACGGCGGCGCCTTCCCGGTGAAGTCCGCGGACGATATCCCGTTCGGTTATGATGCCGTCAATATGGGCGCCATCGTCACTTATGATGATGGCGCCGGTGTCCGCGAATTTCAGCATGGCGACGACATCTTTGACTTTTACCGACGGTCGGATGCGCGGTGCGGCAGACCCCTTCATTTTCAGCATTTTGCCTATTGTCATCGGAAAATCCTCAACATTACGATTTAGTGTTGGGTCCATCCGGCGAATTCGATGGCACGATTTCGCGCAGATGAACCCATATTGGTGACGGTCGTTGGCCCCACACGATCCACCGACAGACAGCCATTACTCCTATTCACTAAGGTAAACTTTTCAATCGATAAAACAAATTTATTGATATTTTAATATCGAAAATATCGATATAATAATTTTATCGATAACAAACATTTTGGGTGACGACATGGACTTGGATCAGGTTAAAACATTCCTGGCGGTTGCCGAGACAGGTAGTTTTGTGAGTGCCTCCGAGCAGCTAAATATTACACAATCGACGGTCAGCGCCCGTATCAAGAACCTCGAATATTTCTTCGGCCAACCGCTGTTTACCCGCAGCCGGTCCGGGGCGGAAACCACGCCGGCGGGCGAAAAGTTTAAGTGGCATGCCGCGACCTTGGTACGGGTCTGGGATCACGCTCGGCTGGAAGGTGGGTTGCCGGAAGATTTCCAGGCGTTGCTGAAGATCGGCGCTCAATACAGTTTATGGGAGGATATTCTTCTAGAATGGTCATGTTCCATGCGTATGAATCATCCTTTGATTGCCATGCGTACCGAGGGCGGTTCCAGCGAAACCCTAAATCGGCAGTTGGGAGACGGTCTGCTGGATCTTGCCGTGCTCTACACACCGCAGGCTCGCCCCGGGATTACGTTCGAAATACTCCTTCATGATTCGCTTATCGCCGTTACCTCGGATCTTAATGGGCCGAAGGTCGGGGGGCCGGGATATATCTTCGTAGAGTGGGGGGATCATTTTGGCGTATCTCATGCCGAGGCTTTCCCAGATATAGAAGTTTCCGGTTTTACCGACGCAATGGGGCCGCTGGCTCTCCAAATAATACTGCGGACAGGGGGGTGCGGGTTTTTCCCGGAGCGAATGACGGCGCCCTATGTCAATGACGGCAGTCTGTTTGTTGTGCCAGGTGCGCCGTCGTTCGAACGGCCGGTTTATGTTGCCTATTCCGAGGACGCCGATAATGGCGCTCTTGAAACGGCGCTTACCCAATTAAAGTCGACCGCCAGCAACCTATTGGGTTCGGTCCGCCGATAATCTTGGGCCCCGATCTGGTGAAACCAGAGGCAATTTTCTCCGTATCCATATCCGGAATTTACATGCTAACCTTTTAGTGCCTGTTCTGGTCAACGTGAAATGCACCAAAATTCAACAGCACGGGCGAGGGGGAGGAAATCATGGATACATCTACAGCATCGGTTACCCGGGCCGCTCAATCCGGCCCACCACAGTTCAAATTCCTCGATCATGTCAGCCTGTCCTGCCGTGATCTTGACGAGGGTGTTCGGTTCTACCGAGATGTGTTAGGCGGCGAGTTGGTCGTCCAAGAATCCGCATTTGCCTTGTTCAACATCGCGGGCGCGCGGGTCGGCATCAGTACGGCCGGTTGCACCTTTATGGAGCCCGGTGATGAATATCCCCATATTGCATTCAACTGCGATGCGGATGCCCTTGTCGCGATGAAGAATTGGCTCACGGCCTGCGGCGTGCCATCGACGAATTTCTGGACCCGCAGCGGTGTAGAGACCTTGATGTTCTTCCGCGACCCTTCGGGCAATGTGATCGAGCTGTTCTGTGAAGAGGGTCATGACAATGAGCCGGACATGCCCCGCGGTCCCGCGCAAGGGCACGGCTCCGCGCTCAACATCGACGCGACACGCTATTCGGACTGGAAGATTCCAGACGTAACATGATGCGAAATCAAATGAACAGGCTAAACAAACAGTAGAGGGTAATAAGACGATGTAAAAAATTATTGGGTCAATTTCGGTTTCGGCGACACTGGCGGCAGGGCTGCTGCTCGGCGCGTCCGATCTCAATCCGGCTTCGGCGCAGGCAAAGCAACTCAAATTTGCCTTCCCGGCACCGGCGCAATCGCCGCTCAACGGGCGTGCGATGGCCGCGTGGGCGAAAGATGTCAACGCGGCGTCGGACGGCACCCTGAACGTCAAGATTTTTGCCGGCCCCGTGCTGGGCACTTTCAGCAATATCTATGACCGGACTCTGAAAGGCGTCACGGACATCTCATTCGGTATTACCGGACCCGTCGGCGGACAATTTCGCCGTACGATTCTGACCGGTCTTCCGTTCGAGTCGAAGAATTCTAAGGAGAGCTCTCTCGCGTTGTGGCGGGTGATGGCGAATGGCACCGTCGCCATGGAATATAAAGATGTGAAGCCGTTGGGGCTGTTCCACTTTCCCCACGCAGGCTTCAACACCAAAACGCCGGTGCAGTCGGTTGGCGATTTGAAAAACATGAAACTTGCCGTGAGCTCCAAATTGCAGGCCGATCTTGTCGTCGCGCTGGGCGGCTCGCCGGTGTCGATGGCCCCGCCCGCCGTCTATCAAAGTCTCAACCGTGGCGTCATCAGCGGCGTCATGTTCCCCTGGACGGGAACGGGAACCTTCAAATCCTACGAGGTCGCGAAGAACCATTTTGAGGCCCCGCTTGGCTCACCCTCGGCATTCGTTCTGATGAACAAAAAGAGCTATGACGGCCTGCCCGCAAAAGCCCGCCAAGCCATCGACAAGTACTCCGGCGAAGTATTCACCCGCAAGCTCGGTGCGGTGGCCGACGGGTATGGCAGCTTTCAACCGCAATAAGGTGAGCAAATTGCCGGGCCAAACCATCCGGACCATGACCTCCGCCGATGAAGGTCTTTGGAAAAGCACACTTGCCAAAGCCTTGGAGAACTCGGTCAACACCACGCCGGATGGCCCCAAGGTTCTTGCGGCATTCCGTAAAGAGATCCAGAAAATCCGCGCCGCTAAGTAGGGGCGTCTGGATGAGTATACTGGAGCGGTGACGCGACCATGATGAGTGTTGCCGGTTCCTGGGCCGGGTTGCTGTCACGTCGGGGTGCTTTCGCGGG
>JAQCKY010000399.1 GCA_027592155.1 Pseudomonadota bacterium | reverse complement strand
AATCCAGTTCCTGCCCCCGCACATCCCGCGCCCTTTCCCGCCAGGTCGAAAGCACATCATAGGCTTTTCCCATCAGCCCCCGGGACCCCCAAAGCACCAGCATCGGGCATTCGATGAGCCGGTCGATATCCGCCTCATCATGCTCTAGATCGATGCCGGCCGCCGCCCGGTAATCCTCACAGGTCGCGTGAATACAGGCCGGATCGGAAAAGCACCGGACATAGTCCTCAACCGCTTCCGGGCTGGAGTATTTCTCGCAACGCTCCCGGATATAAGTCTCGGGATCGGCACCCAAGAGGCGTTCGGGGAAATCGAATGGCTGGATCAAAAAGAACCAATGGTAGTAGCCGGTCGCGATGCGCTTATCGACGGTGTTATAGAGAGTCCGCGTCGGAATGATGTCCATGACGGTTAGGCTCTTGACCCGGTCCGGGTGGTCCAGGGCCAAACGATGGCTGACCCGCCCGCCCCGGTCATGGCCGACAAGATCGAAGCGCTCAAAGCCGAGCGCCAACATGACCGCCACCTGATCGGCGGCCATCTTGCGAAACGAATAGGTCTCGTGAGCCGGATCGCCCGGGGGCTTGTCACTGTCGCCATATCCCCGCAAGTCAGTGGCGATGACGGTGTGATCTTTGGCAAGGCGGCGCGCAACATAATCCCATTCGGCGTGTGTCTGAGGGTAGCCGTGCAGCAGTAACACCGGAGACCCGTCGCCGCCCTTGAGGGTACGGATCCCGACCTCACCGGTGTCGATGTCCTGCGTCGAAAAACCCTCAAACATCGGTAGGGCTTAACCCATCAGGATGGAGGCGGCCTTGGCGTGAGACTCGAGAATGCTGGGAACCCGTTCCGGATCGCCCCGGCCCCAACCGCATTCCGAACCAACGCCATCAACCTGGACATACTCCTGAGCCTTTTTAAGACGGCGTGCGTCGCCTTCTTCATCGCCGTGATGGATGCAGCCGATATAAAGCTCGGTCCCTGCCGCCAAATTCAGATCCTTCAACGACGCAAAATAGGCGTCATCATCTCGTTCTATCGGAACGGGAATATGAAAGAAGGTAATCGGGCGGCTTACCGCATCCTGGATGCCCTGCATCATCTCGACCATGTTGGCGCAGTCCTTGGGCAGGACCAGATGTTCATCCTTGGGGCTGCCGTAACAGAGGTGATAGCCGAGATCGACATCATCGGGCACGACATCGCCGATCTGGCTCAATACCCAATAGATTTCCTCTTTATAGTTCGGCCGCTCGTACTCGTAATAATTTTCCCACATCAGAACTTCCTGACAGACATCCCATTGGATTGCGATGCGGTCGTGCGGCAACGTCGCCACCTTCGCCACCTCGCCGACAATGTGCCTGGTGTAGGCGGGAATGAAGTCATCCTGAGCATTCGGAGAGACAAAGTTATAACCCGGCGCCAGGGGAGTCGGGATGCAAACCTGGAATTTTACGCCGGCGGGAATGACACCCTCGCTTTGCAGCTTATCGAAAATCGCAAAGGATTCGATTGCCGCGTCACCATAGCCGGTATCAAAGGTAACCTTGGTCGGATCGACACCCTCTTTAAATCTTGCCATCGGCGCTTCCCGCAGCAGCAGACCGTCCCACTGACGCCATTGCAGCGGCGGCATATCTGGGTCGGTTTCCATGTCGGGATGGTTGTTGAGATAGGACTCGAGAAATTTGATCCAGGAGATCCGCTTGCCGGTTTCGCCGTCGGGCAATCGAGTAAGATTTGCCCCGACTGCACCACTGACAGTGCGAAAGACGTCTTCCGCGTCCTTGAGCGGAATACTGCCGACAAGATGGACAACGGGTTTACTCATGATCTTCTCCTCCGAAGCGATGCTGCGTGATTGTTTTCCGTGGGGCCATTTTGCACGATGTAGCCCGGTCGCACAAACAGCCTGCGGCCGGTCCAAAAAAGAAGGTACAGGAAGACATGGTCAAATTTGGGATGGGACAATCGGTCCCGCGCACGGAAGATCCGAGACTGCTGACCGGCCGAGGCCAATATGTCAGCGATGTTTCCTTTGGCGATCAAGCCTGGGGTTACGCCCACCGCTCGCCCTATGCCCATGCAAAAATTCTGTCCATCGATACGGCGGCGGCCGAGGCCCTGCCAGGCGTTCTCGCCGTCTATACCTACAAAGACGTCGCCGAGGCCGGACTGGGTGTCACCAAACCCCATTTTCCGCCCCGCAAGCGGCCCTCCGACGGCTCACCGGAATATTACACCCCTCATCCCGGCCTGGCCTCGGACAAAGTCTATTTTGTCGGGGATCCGGTCACTTTTGTTGTCGCCGAGACCAAGGAACAGGCCAAAGACGCCAGCGAACTGATCGAAGTCAATTACGAAGTTTTGCCGTCGGTTACCGACACGGCGCTGGCGACCGAACCGGCAAGCCCTCAGCTTTGGGATCATTTTCCCAACAACATTTCCAATCACTTCGCCATCGGCAATGCCGAGGCCGTCGAGGGAGCTTTCAACAAAGCCGCTCATGTGGTCGAGCAAACCTTTGTTATCAACCGCATCTCGACCAATTCGATGGAAAGCCGGGGCTGTGTCGGCGTCTATGACCCGATGGAAGAACGCTACACGCTGTACAGCGATACCCAGACCCCCCACGGCGCGCGCCACGCATTAGCCGAAGTCTTCCACGTCCCGGAAACCCAAATCCGCATCATCGCCCGCGATATCGGCGGCGGCTTTGGGCTCAAGGACGTCCATTTCCCGGAAAACCGCCTCTGCCTGCTGGCCGCCAAAAATCTCGGCAGGCCGGTGAAATGGGTGTCGGAGCGCTCCGAAGCGATCATCTCCGACGACCACGCCCGCGATCAGGTAACCGAAGGCGCGCTCGCCCTTGATGCCGACGGCAAGTTTTTGGCGATCCGCGTCAAGACAGCCTGCAATATGGGCGCCTATATTACCGGCGGTGCGGCGATGGTGCCGACCTTTATGAATCTCGGCTGCCTGGCCGGGGTCTATACCACCCCCGCCATCCATGTGCAGGTCACCTGCGTCTTTTCCAACACCCAATCCACCGGACCCTATCGGGGCGCCGGGCGGCCAGAAGCCAATTATGTGCTGGAGCGTTTGATCGACATCGCCGCCGGAGAGACCGGGATCGACCGGATCGAGCTTCGCCGCCGCAACACCATTCCGCCGGAAGCCATGCCGTTCCAGACCGGCCTCACCTACAAATATGACAGCGGTGAATTCAACAAGAACCTGGATATGGCACTGGAAGCCGCCGATTACGCGAATTACGAAACCCGCAAGGCGGACTCCGCGTCCCGAAATAAACTCCGCGGTCTCGGCGTCATCCAGATGCTGGAAGCCGCCGGTGGCCCGATGACCGAGCAAGGCGAAATCCGCTTCAACCCCGGCGGCACCGTCACCGTCCTGGTCGGCACCAAAGGCCAGGGCCAAGGCCACGAAACCATGTACAAGATCCTGGTCTCCGACATGCTCGGCGTCGAGGCCGAAGACATCCGTCTGCTCGACCATGATACCGACGCCGTGGCCCATGGCGGCGGCACCATCGGCTCACGCTCGGCGATCGTCGGCGGCGCGGTTATGCGCGGCGCTGCCGATAAG
>JAQCKY010000398.1 GCA_027592155.1 Pseudomonadota bacterium | reverse complement strand
CCCGTCCCAAGGCGACATCGACATGACCCGCGAAGTCCAAGACGCCGCCGCCAAACTCGGCATCCGCCTCCACGACCACATCGTCGTCGGCAGGAAGGGCACGTCGAGTTTTAGGGGTTTGGGGTTGCTGTGAGGCGGTTGTCTTGGGCGTCATGATTCGGCGCCGTATTGGCATTATGCTATCTAAGATTGATTTTCTTGTCATGATTCTGTAATAAAAGTTGCACCATGGTTTTAAACGGAGCATTGGAGGATTCTGATCAAATGATATTTGTTGTCGTAAAGCTACTTGATCCCGTCATCATTATCCTTGGATTGATTTTGGGTTATGCGTCGAAAACCCGTTATTACGCGATAGGCTTCGTGGCTTTGGTCGCAGTTATTCATGAGACTTTTCTCACGGTATCTCAGATCACCCGCGTTTGGGGCCAAGGCATAATCTCAGCGCTCGTCGCGGCTGCGGTGTATGTCGCCATAGGGTATGGGATCAAACTATGGTGGAATCGTAGAAAACGAGATACCGCCGAATTGCCTTCGGAGGACTGATCCGCTTTGAGGTCGAAAACTCTGCATGGGCGCATGAAGTTTAGGTGTTTGAGCCTGCTATAAGCCGCTTATTCAGCACGTCGCCATAACCGAACAGGGCCGGTGTGCCGCCGGTGTGCAGGAACAGCACGTTCGAGCCTTTCGCGATGACACCTTCTTTGGCCAGGTGGACCAGCCCGGCGAAGGCGCGGCCGGTGTAGACGGTGTCGAGCATGAGGCCTTCGGACCGGGCTGCCATCAGGACGGCGTCATACACGGCGTCGTTGAGTTGGCCGTATCCCGGGGACAGCACGGCGTCTGATGTGTTGACGTCCCCCGGCGTGACGGTTGCGGGCAGGCCGATGAGCTCTTCGATGGCGCGGCAATTCTTGGCGATGCGCTGTGCCTGCACGTCGGCGGCGCGGCGGACGCAGATGCCGTAGACGGGCGTGGTGATGCCGAGCGCGCGCAAGCCCACGAGCAAACCGGCGTGGGTCATGCCGCTGCCCGATGGCACGACGAAGGCATCGATCTTGGGTTGGCTTTCCAGTTGTTCTGCAAGTTCGATGGCGCATTTTACATAACCCAGCGCGCCGGTCGGTGGATTGCCGGGGCCGAGCGGGATGACGTAGGGCTTGAAGCCCTTCTTTCGGTCCTCCTCGGCGATCTCATAAAGTTGGGCGTCCGCGCCTTCTTCGTCTTCGCCCTCCGGGTAGCTGTGGGTGATGGCGCCAAGTAAATTATTGAGGAGCGTATTGCCGTTCTTCACATAACTCTCGTCATAGAGCGGCACGCGGTCTTCCAATTGCGCATGACAGCGTAAACCCAGTTTCGCGGCGGCGGCGGCGACCGAGCGCACATAGTTGGATTGCACCGCGCCGGTGATGAGAACCGTATCGGCCCCGGCGTCGAGAACCTTGCCGAAATAATATTCGAGTTGGCGGATTTTGTTGCCACCGAACGCCAGCCCGGTCGCATCATCCCGCTTGATGGAAAGGGTTATGCCGAGCTGCTCGCTCAAGCGCGGTGCGGCATCGATGGGCGTCGGAAAATGGCCGAGCGGTGTGGTCGGAAAGGCGCTCAGCAGCCCGGTTAATTCATCGGAGGTCATCATCGATTTCAAGGAGTCCTATCCCGGTAGATCGTCGCCGTCGCGGGTCAACATACGCCCCGAATCTCCAATGCCAAGCCGCAACAGGACCTCGCGCATTTGGGTCACGCTGTCGGTCAGCCCATAGGGCGCGTTCGGCCCGCCCATATCGGTCTGCGTATGACCGGGGGTGATGGCGACCGAGGTGATCCCCTGGTCCGCCAGATCGTGGGATAGAATTCGCATAACCGCATGGAGGGCCGCCTTGCTGGCACGGTAGGGGGTAGTGTCCGCCCGTTGTCATGCGCGCCAAATTTCCCGCACCGCTGCCGATTGCCGCGATGAGCTTTTTCTCCGATGCCGCGACATGGTCGATAAAATAGCGCGTCACCGCAAAGGGCATGATCGCATTGATCCTCATTTCCTCCAGCCAAAGCGCGCAGTCGACATCGTCGAGCGCGACCCGGGTCTGCAGGTTGATGCCCGCGTTAAGAATGAGATGGTCGATGGCGGTCCCGGAAAGCTCACCGGCCAGCGCCTCGACGCTGTTGACGTCGCCGACATCGAGATGGTGAATGACGATATCGCCGTCGAGCGCTGCCAGTTGATCGGCGGTGGTGGGGGTGCGGCAAGTCGCGATCACCTGCCATCCGTCGGCGCCGTATTGCCGGCAGAATTCCAATCCGATGCCTCGGCTTGAACCGGTTACCAAAACTCTGGGCATGCGGGCGCTCCCTGCCGTTAAATGTTCGGCCCATTGTGGCCGACCGGGGAGGAAGCTCAAGGTAAGAATTCCAGTTTGCAGCAAGGCTGACAGGGGATAGGCTTATGGCCGCCGATTAGGCCAATTAAGAACACAACGATCCAAACAGGAGGCATTCATTAAGTTGCTTTATTTTGACGATTTTAAGCTGGGCGTGCTCAAGGGCGACAGCGTGGTCGATGTCACGGCCGAACTGCAGGATATTCCCCACCGGGATTCCCTGGATTTGATGAACGGTCTGATTGAGCGCTTCGATGCTTACCGCGATAAGCTCGAAAAGGCCGCCGGCGCCGGTGCCGGCGTGCCGGTCTCAAGCGTCCGCATCCGCCCGCCGCTACCCCGTCCGACGAATTTCGACTGCATGGCGGGTAACTTCATGGAGAACGGCACGCGGCCTGCACCGTCGCCGATCAATGCCTTCCACAAATCGCCCAGCGGCATCATCGGCGACGGCGACACCATGGTGCTGCCCGATGTCCCGGCGACCGTCTTCGAAGGCGAGGCGGAAATTGGCGTCGTGTTCGGCAAAAAAACCACCGATGTGTCCGAAGCCAACGCGATGGATCATGTCTTCGGTTATATCAACTTTATTGATGGCTCTGCCCGCGGGCTCGGGCCCGGCAACAATACCTTCTTCATGATGAAGTCCCGGGAGACCTTCGCGCCGATCGGGCCCTATATTGTGACCAAGGATGAAATCCCCAACGTCTACAAACTCCAGCTCAATCTCTGGAACAATGGGGAGCTGCGCCAAACCTATAATACCGACGACATGGCTTATCCGATTGAGCACTGCATTGAATGGCTGAGCTCGGTCCATACCATGATGCCGGGCGATATTCTGGGCATGGGAACCAACCATCGGGGCCTGCATGCCTTTGCCGACGGAGACAAGATCGAAATGGAAGTCGACGGACTCGGGCGTCTGCATATCGATGTGCGGGACGATCTCAAGCGCACCTGGTCACGGGAAACCCGGCTGCAGCGCCAGGAGCAGGGCCATGATCCGGCTCACGCCCCGCAGCTCAGTGGGAAATACGCGCCTGCATAGCTGAGTCCCCCCCACCTCGATCCTCCCCCTCCAGGGGGGAGGAAGATTTAAGGGGCGCCGTTACATTCCCTCCCCCCTTTGAGGGGGAGGGTTAGGGTGGGGGGAAGCTCCCAAAAATAACTAAGATGGTTTCAGCACGCTGTCGCCGAGCACCTCCGTCATCTTGTCGTAGTATTCTTCGAGGGGCTCG
>JAQCKY010000397.1 GCA_027592155.1 Pseudomonadota bacterium | reverse complement strand
CGGATTACCGAAGACCACCCGTTCACAGGCATATTCGGACGCGCGTTTTATGAAATAGCGACAATCGCCGACGCTTTCGGCAGAGGTCAGAATGCGCTCGGCATTCATCCCATCGATGATGTAGCGGAAACCTTTATTCTCTTCGCCGATCAGATTTTCCACCGGGACCCGGAGGTCGTCGAAGAACACCTCGTTGGTCTGATGATTGACCATGGCGTCGATGCGTTGAAGTGTCAGGCCATTGCCCAGGGCCTGGCGCATGTCGAGCAGAATGACCGACAATCCATCGCTGCGCTTTTCGACTTCTTCGACGGGTTTGGTCCGGGCCAGCAGCATCATCAAATCGGATTTGTGGGCCCGCGATGTCCAGATCTTTTGGCCGTTGATGACGTATTGATCGCCATCCCGGACCGCGCGGGTTTTAAGATGCAATGTGTCGGAACCGGTGGTCGGTTCGGTGACCCCAAAAGCCTGAAAGCGAATCTCACCCGCCGCGATACCGGGCAGATATTTCTGTTTCTGTTCTTCGCTGCCGTGGCGCAGCATCGTACCCATCATGTACATCTGGGCGTGACAGGCCGCCGCACTGCCACCTGCGGCATGGATCTCTTCCAATATCACGGCGGCGGCGCGGACCGGCAGGCGGGAGCCGCCATATTCTTCGGGGATCAGGGCGCCGAGAAACCCCGATTGGCTCAATTCAGTGACGAACTCCTCCGGGTATTCGCTATCGGCGTCCAGTTTACGCCAGTACGCGCCGGGATAGCCCTCGCAGATGGCGCGAACGGAATCGCGGATATCCGGGTAGTCTTCGCCCAGCGTCATCGCGGGAAGGCCGTCGGCAGATTGTGTGCTGTCCATGGTGCCTAGTCCTTTGTGGTCTTCTTAGTGTTGCCGGTTACGGTATCGGTGTCACGGCCCAGGGCCGGTGCCAAGCGGCGATAGGCAGGACGCTCACCGTCGAACCGTAAGGGTAGCCCCATCAGCGGCAAGGTCCCCTCGGGTGGGTCTTGCATCATCGCCATGGCCTTGGTTTGGGGATGGTCGAGGACTTGTTCGAGATCCTGCAGCGGCGCGCAAGGAACGCCCGCCGCTTCTAATTTTTTGATCCAATGGGTCACGGTATTGGTGGCGACGGCTTCGGAGACCATGTCATTCACCCGGTCCCGGTTGGCGACACGGGAAGGATTGGTGGCGAAATCCGGATTGTCGGGCCATTTGGGGTGGCCGAGCGCCGTTGCCAGCCGGGCAAAAAGATTGTCATTGCCGGCGGCGATCACCAGCCAGTCGTCGCTGGCCTCGAAAGCGCGGTAGGGGGCGATGCCGGAGTTTTCGGTGCCGAACCGTTTTGGCAAGACGCCTGAGCCGAGATAGTTGGCACTGTGATGCCCCATCCAGGCCAAGGCGGTCTCGAATAGGGAGCTGTCGACGGTGCAGCCCTTACCGGTTTCGGTTCGGCGGTGCAGGGCGGAGAGAATCCCGATCGCCGCCCACATGCCGGTGCCGACATCGATGATCGACGGGCCGACGCGGACGGGGTCACGGCCTTCCTCGCCGGTGACGCTCATGATCCCCGCAAAAGCCTGCATCAGGGGGTCGTAACCGGCTCGGTCCTCCAACGGGCCACCGGTGCCGTAAGCGCCCATGTTGCAATAGATCAACGATGGTTTGGCAGCGCGTAAGCGGTCGCCGTCAAGCCCGAAGCGATCGACCATGCCGGGGCGCATATTCTGCAAGACGATATCGGCGCGGTCTTCAATGAACGCCTTCAGTGCGTTCAGCTGGGAAGCGTCCTTGAAATCAATGGCAACGGAATTCTTGCTGCGGTTCAAGGCATTGAAGAGCGCGCTGGAGCCGTCCACGAAAGGCGGTCCCCAGGCCCGGGCGTCATCGCCGCGGTCCGGGTTTTCAATCTTGAACACGTCGGCACCCAGTTCGGCGAATACCGAAGCGCCGAAGGGGCCGGCGACACTGACACCGATTTCGACCACGACAAGGTCGTGGAGGGGAAGCGCCGCGTTCAACTTAGTGTCCTCGGCTTTATTTCTGGAAATGAGGCATCACGTCGGAAACGAAGAGATCGACCGACCGGGCCAAATCGTCATGGGCCATATCGCCAAAGCCGAACCGCCCGACCAGATAGTTGCAGCCGCTGGCGGTCATCACGTCTTCGAGAATCTCGCGCACGGTTTCCGGAGAGCCGACAATCGCGGCATCGGTTCGCATGGCTTCATCCAGCTCTTCCGGCCAGAGCGTGCTGTCGGCATGAAATTTCCGCCACAGCTCCACATGGCTCAATTTCCACGTATGGTAAGGCCCGGCCGCGATCCGTTGGGCCTCTTCATCGGTTTCACCGACAAAGACATGGCGTACCAACCCGATTTTGGGCATCTCCGTCTCGCCGCCTTTGTGGGTCTTGGTCCAAGTCTCGCGGTACTGATCGGTAATCGCCCGGGCCCGGTCACGGGGTGAATTGACGACGATATTTACATTGGCTTCGGCCGGCCAGATGGCGCCGCCGGGATGCGCCGCGCCGTACCACAGCGGCGGATGGGGGTCCTGATAGGGACGCAGGATCATCGGGACGTTGAAATAGCGGTAATATTCACCTTGATGGTCGAGGACCTCTTGGGTGAGCCCCGCCATTATAACCTCGAAGGCTTCACGGTACATTCGCTGCGCTTCGAGATGGCCGACCCCGTAATAGGCGGTCTCGAAGGCGGATATGCCGGGACCGATCCCAAGCTGGAAGCGCCCTTTGCTCAGATGATCCAGCATGCAAATCTCGTCGATGAGGCGCAGCGGATTATAGAGCGGCAACAGATAAACCAATGGGCCGAATTTTAGCTGCTTGGTCCGTTGGGCAACCGAAGACAGAAAAATACCGGGTGAGGATGCGACGCCGAGCGTGGTCTGGTGATGTTCAGCGACATGGTAGCCGTAAAAGCCGGCCTGGTCGTATTTTTCGATTATATTGAGGCGGCTTTCGTAAAGCTCGTGGGGCGGAAAATGCCCCTGATCCATGTGATCGAAGACACCCATATCGATTTTCATTTTAGTCATCCTCCCCATTGCGCGTTTGTTGGCGCCGAGATTAGCGGGGCATATGGGAATAGGCCATGAAATGTTTTGGGCGATTGTGGTTAGGGCGGTCGTGGTCTTATTGTTGTTGACTTGTGATTGTTGTCGCCTCGATGGGGAGGACATAATGTCCCGATTCTTGACCGTGATGAGCGTTCTACTATTGAGTTTTCTGGTCGGCCCAACCGCCAATGCCCTGGAGCCGGTTAAAGTTAGCACCGCCGTTGTGGAAATTGGCTACATGTTTGAGGAAGTCCGCAAAGCCCTCAATAAGGAGGGTTACGACGCCGGTCCGGCAGGACCCAAGATCAGCAAGAAGACAATGGCGGCGTACAAACAATATAATCAAAAGCACAATCTGAAGGGAACGTTCGATGCGGCGAAAAAGCTGGGCATCGTGTTCCCACGAGCCTGCTTCTGGATTCCCGCGGCCCGTGGCCAGAGTCTTCTCTGCCCAGATGGCTGTAAATCCCAGTTGGCGGCTACTCAAGACAGGGTCACAGGCTATCTCTGTCTGACGTCAGCGCCTATGGGACGAATTGAGGTAATTGCATAACGGAGGATTTTTGGCTCATCGTA